>JADFKA010000022.1:11860-12196 GCA_022565135.1 Pseudomonadota bacterium | reverse complement strand
TCGGCAAGCACGCCGGGTTTGTTTTGCGTGTCGACCTGTATCTGGCTCGAAAATTCGCGGTCGACATTTTCTTCCCAGCTTACCGATATCCATTTCTCGGGCTGTTTGCGAAACGTTGCCAGGTTGCCGCAGTTGTTGCGGTGAATAACGATGCCGCGGCCGGAGCTGAGATAGCCCATGACCTCGTCACCCGGAATCGGAAGACAGCACCTTGCGTAGCTGACGACCATGCCCTCGGTGCCGGCGATGACCAGGCTTGCAGTACTCGGCTCGCTCTCGCCGTCTTCATTGACGCCGAGCAGAAACCGGGCAGTCAGTGGCGCAAGCCGTTCACCG
>JADFKA010000022.1:0-11842 GCA_022565135.1 Pseudomonadota bacterium | reverse complement strand
GAGATCAGCCGATTCGCTGCTGCGCATGGTCTTCATGTGGTGACGAATCGCAGTTCGCGCTTTAGCTGTGCGTACAAACGTCAGCCAGTTCGGGTTTGGCTTGGCTCCACGGCGTGTAACGATCTCAACGGACTGGCCATTTTGCAGCTGTGAGCGCAGCGGCACGAGATTGCGATCGACTTTGGCGGCAACGCAGCGGTTGCCGATGTCCGTATGCACGGCGTACGCGAAATCAACCGTTGTTGCGCCTTTCGGCAGCGGCATGATGTCGCCCTTAGGCGTAAATACGTAAATCTTGTCAGGAAACAAGTCGACTTTGACGCTTTCGAGAAACTCCTCGGGCGTCTCTGTGCGCTGCAGCTCAGACAGGTTTGCGAGCCAGTCTCGTGCACGTCTTTGTGGTGTGGCATCGGACTTGTCTTCCGCCTTGTACTGCCAGTGTGACGCGACGCCTGATTCAGCAACGCGATCCATGTTACGGGTGCGAATCTGAACTTCGAGTGGCTGCCCTTTAGGGCCGAACAACGTCGTGTGCAGCGATTGATAGCCATTAATGCGAGGAATTGCCACATAGTCTTTGAATCGACCCGGCATCGGCTTGTACAGACTGTGCACGATACCGAGCACCTGGTAGCAAGTGCTGACGTCGTCGACGATAATACGAAAACCGAAGACGTCAACGACGTCCGCAAGTGTTCGCCTTTTCTCTGCCATTTTTTTGTAAATACTGTAGAGATGTTTTTCACGACCAATGAGTTCGGCCTCGATACCTTCCGCGGCCAGCGCCGCTTCGAGTTCTTCTGAAACGCGCTTTACCATTTGTCGCTGGCTTCCGCGGCTCCTTCGCAGTGCTTTTTCGAGGACCCGGTAACGGAACGGATGCAAATAGCGGAAGCCAAGATCCTCAAGCTCAACCTTGAAACGATTAATGCCGAGACGATTGGCGATCGGCGCATAAACATCGAGGGTTTCACGCGCGATTCGTGTCTTCTTGTCTGCTGGCATCGCGTCGAGTGTCTGCATGTTGTGGAGTCGATCAGCGAGCTTTACGAGGATGACGCGGATGTCCTCGATCATCGCCAGCATCATTTTGCGAAAGCTTTCCGCCTGCGCCTCGGCACGGCTATGAAATTGAATCTGATCAAGTTTGCTGACGCCGTCGACAAGCTGGGCTACCTCGGTGCCGAACTGGTCCTCGATATCAGCGATTGACGCAGAGGTGTCCTCGACGACATCGTGCAGAATCGCAGCCGAGATAGCCTGAGAATCGAGACGCATGTCCGCAAGTTCCTGGGCGACAGCGACTGGGTGCGAAATGTACGGTTCGCCTGACATGCGAGTTTGGCCGTCGTGGGCTGCGGCGCCGAATTCATAGGCCTGCATGATGGCTTCGATTTGCTCGCTCTGAAGATAGGTTTCAAGCGTTTCGATCAGGCGCCGCAAACCGTGGTCACGCTTTGGCGCGCCCGGAAGTTTGGCGAGCAATGTCGCGGCATAGTCCATGCCCAGATCATACCCCGCGTTGCCGGGAATGTGTCGTGGTCTGGGGACAGGCAGTACCCCGGTCGGGCTGGTGGAGCGATCAATCGCCGATGGATATACCGCGTACCGGCAGTATCTCGTCGCTTGCCTCGGGCGGCATGAATTCATCGATATTGGGCTGTTCGATCTCATCGAGTATGGCCGGTGTAACATGGCCCTCGGCAATTTCGCGCAGCGCGACGACGGTTGGCTTGTCGTTTTCGACCTCAACCATTGGCTCCGCACCGTGAGCGAGGCGACGAGCCCGTTTGGCGGCGACACGCACAAGCTCAAAGATATTGCCGATGTTTTCCAGGCAGTCCTCGACCGTAATTCTGGCCATTTACACAATCCCCACAGTCGGTCTCCGGGCGCCATTTATTCGGTTTGCGGAGGCCCTTATTCAAAGAGAGCAGCACCATACAGGCTTGCCCCGGTGCTTGGCCAGCCTTTATTCCAAAAAGTTATCAGAACCCATCCCGCAGAGCCCGCTTCGCGGCTATGAGGGTTGATGAGATGGGTTCTAACCGATAATTTCAGCCACGATGGCGTGCAGCGTCTCATTTCCGCTTGCCAGCGCCGCACCACCGCCCGCCAGTATGGCTTCGAGGTCAGCGATGGCCCGGTCAAGGTCGTCGTTGATGACAACAAAGGCGAATTCGCCCCAATGCGACATATCGCCGAGGGCATCGCGAAGTCGACGCTCGATCACCTCGTCGCTATCGGTGCGGCGATCACGCAGGCGCCTCTCGAGTTCGGCCAGCGACGGCGGGAGAATAAAAATCGTGATGCACTCGGGCATCGAATCGCGCACCTGTTGGGCGCCCTGCCAGTCGATTTCGAGAATGACATGATGGCCGTTGCTCAAGTACTGCTCAACCTGTGTGCGACTGGTGCCATAGAGATTGTCGAATACAGTTGCGGATTCGAGTAGTTCACCCCGTTCACGCAGTGCTTCAAATTCACTTTTTTCAACGAACAGGTAGTCGACGCCGCCGACCTCGTTGCTACGTTTGGTTCGAGTCGTATAGGAGATCGGGAACCGCAGCTCTGGACTGCGGTCTACGAGCTTCTTGACGAGTGTCGTTTTGCCGGCCCCCGAGGGTGCCGCGATAACGAACAGCTTCGGGCGCGGTGCTTGTATTGTCATCATTACTCGACGTTTTGAATCTGTTCGCGCATCTGCTCGATCAGGACCTTGAGATCGACGGATGCTTTCGTAGTCTCTGTGTCCGCTGACTTGGAGCCAAGCGTATTTGCCTCGCGATTCAGTTCCTGCATCAAAAAGTCGAGCCGCCTGCCGACGGCTTCGTTACTTGCCATTACGCGCCGAATTTCGACAATATGGCTGTCAAGCCGGTCGACCTCCTCGGCAATGTCGAGTTTTTGCGCGAGCAGAGCCAGTTCAAGCTCGAGTCTTGATGGGTCCGCATCGATATCGAGTTTGTCGATTCGCTCTCGTTGTTTTGCATGTGCCGCGGCCAGGACCACCGGCAGCCGCTCTCGAACTGATGCGGCAAGTGCCGTGATGTCAGCGCAGCGGGATTCGAGCATCACAGTGATGCGTTCACCCTCGTTTGCGCGCATTGCGCCGATAGCGCTAAGCGCCTGATCGAGTAATGTGGTCGCCTCGGCATAGAGCGGCTCGGTCTCTGTCTGGGGTTCGGTAATAACGCCCGGCCAGCGCAGTACCTCGATGGGGTTCACGGGTGCACTGCTGGGTAGGGACTTGGAGAGCTCCGTCAGGCGAGTGCCGATCAATTTGGCAAGCTGCGTATTGATTTGCAGGTCGTCGTGTTGATCGAACGCGCGACGAAAGTGAAAACTGCAATCAACCTTGCCGCGTTTCAGTACGGTGCTCACTTGCTGCCGGAAAGCCTGCTCTTTCGGCCGCAATTCGTCGGGCAGCCGGAACTGCACATCGAGATAGCGGTGGTTAACGGCACGCAATTCCCAACTCAGCGTACCGATGGACGACTCGACGGACTGCCGTGCAAAGCCTGTCATACTGTGTAACATCAGTAATGGTCTCCTGCCCAAACCTGGGACAGTTTACTAAATTGATCGGGGTGACAGTGATCACGATTTACCTTGGCCCAATTCAGTAAACCGTCCCAAAGCATCAGAATAAATCAGAGCTTCCTTAAGTAAATTGTCCCAGGATTGGATATGCAAATCGAATACGCCAAGGTATCAGCATTAGGCGATCGCAACGATAACCAGGATAGAGCTGCGGTTGTGGTTGCCGATAAAGCTGCGCTGATGCTTGTGTTCGACGGCATGGGCGGCCACTCGGACGGGGCGCGAGCTGCCGAAACGGCGCTAAAGGTTGTGCAGGATCTGTTCATGGACACGCCATTGCCCGTGTTTGACCCGCAGGGTTTCTTGTACATGGCGCTTTCCCGCGCCCATGATGAAGTCGTCAACCTCGGCATTGATGTCGCAGTCGATTTCCGGCCACGCGCAACTTGTGCTGTGTGCCTCATTCAGGAGGGCGGCTCGTTTTGGGCACACATCGGCGATAGCCGCATCTACCAGGTGCGTAATGGCAGCGTGTTGTCACGGTCCCGCGATCACAGCCATGTCGAGGTACTGATTCAGGAGGGCGCGATTACCGAAGAGGAAGCGCTCGATCATCCGATGCGTAATTTCGTCGAGTGTTGCCTTGGCGGTGATGCGCCGGTCCCGGACATGAGCGTAACGGGAAAGAAGGTGCTGCTCCCCGGCGATGTCCTGCTCGCGTGCTCCGATGGCCTGTGGTCCGGCCTCGGCGATGAAGAAATGGCGCGTATTGGTCAGCCGGGTGACGATAGTCTTGTCGACAACCTCAAACAGTTGAGCATTCGGGCGTTGCAGGCAAACTCACCCTATAGTGACAATACGACGGGTACCGCGCTGAGGTGGTTTGGTTCCTGAAACCGCACAATATTAAGGAGCAAGACAATGCGTCCAAGCGGTCGCGATGCCGACCAGATGAGGGTCGTGCGTTTTACCCCCGAGTACACCCGGCACGCCGAAGGCAGCGTGCTGGCGGAATTTGGTGACACTCGTGTTTTGTGCACGGCCAGTGTCGAAAACCGTGTACCGTCGTGGTTGCGCGGCAAAGGCAGGGGCTGGGTGACTGGCGAGTATGGCATGTTGCCGCGCGCCACCCATACACGCACTGGGCGTGAGGCCGCAAGCGGAAAACAGGGTGGCAGGACACTCGAAATCCAACGCCTCATCGGACGCTCACTGCGTGCCGTCATCGACCTTGATGCGCTTGGCGAACGCACAGTGACGCTCGACTGCGATGTCATCCAGGCGGACGGCGGTACCCGCACTGCGGCGATCAGCGGCGCATTTGTTGCGCTCGCGCTGGCGATGCGCAAACTTTCAGGTGCAAAATCGAATGCGAAGAATCCGCTGCATGGGCACGTCGCCGCAGTATCCGTTGGCATCTATCGTGGCACGCCCGTTCTCGATCTCGACTACGCCGAGGATTCGGAGGCGGAAACGGACATGAACGTCGTCATGAACGAGGCAGGCAACTTTATCGAATTGCAGGGCACGGCCGAAGGCCATGCATTCACCACTGATGAACTTACAGCAATGCTAGCTCTTGCCAGGGCCGGCATGCACGAGATCGTTGCTGCGCAGAATTTGGCGTTGGCGCGGTGATTCGAAATGTGCCCACTGCCTGATAAAATCGTCATGGCGAGTGGCAACGTCGGCAAGTTGCGCGAGATTGCGCGCATTTTCAATGCTCTGAATATCATCGTTGTGCCGCAGTCTGACTTCGGTATCAGCTCTGTAGAGGAAAACGGCGCAACATTTGCCGAGAACGCGGAGATCAAGGCAAGGCACGTTGCGGGCATCACCGGCCTTCCCGCGATCGCAGATGATTCGGGTCTTGCAGTCGATGCTCTTGGAGGGCGTCCAGGTGTCTACTCAGCACGCTACTCGGGACCCGATGCAGACGATCAGTCAAACATCGACAAGTTGCTGCATGAACTTGATGATGTGCCCGACGACGAGCGTGGTGCGGCGTTTCATTGCACAGCCTGTTTCGTTATGCCCAACGACGCCGACGCATTTCTGGCGGCCGGCGAGTGGCGTGGCACCATCTTGCGCGAGCGGCGTGGTGATCGCGGCTTCGGCTACGATCCGGTGTTCTTCGATATCGATATTGGTCTCAGTGCGGCACAGCTGACGACGGCAGACAAAAACGCGCGCAGTCATCGCGGCAAAGCGCTGCAAGAGCTGGCGCGGCAACTGAGCTCCGCATGATGGGTCACGAGCTGCCGGCGCCGCCTTTGTCGCTGTACGTCCATCTGCCGTGGTGCGTACGCAAGTGCCCGTATTGCGACTTCAATTCCCATACGGCAGGGCGGGATGCGCCGCGGGCACGGTACCTTGATGCGTTACTGATCGATATGCAGGCAGAAGCCGCGCGCGCTGACAGCCGACCGCTTATCAGCGTGTTTCTTGGCGGCGGCACACCGAGCCTGTTCACGGCCGATGAAATCAGCAGGCTCCTTGATGATATCAGTAGCAACTTCAATCTTGCTGACAATGTCGAGGTGACGATGGAGGTGAATCCGGGCACGGTGGAATGCGGTGACCCACTTGGATACCGTCAAGCCGGCGTCAATCGCTTATCGATCGGTGCGCAGAGTTTTCAGGCACAGTCGCTGGCAGCGCTCGGGCGAATTCATACGGTTGGCGACATTGAGCGAGCTGTCGATGCAGCGCATGCGGCCGGATTTACTAACATCAATCTGGACGTGATGTACGCATTGCCGGGGCAAGGCGTTAGCGATGCAATCTATGATCTTGAGCAAGCAGTCCGGCTGCGTCCGGCACACATATCGTGGTATCAGCTGACGCTGGAGCCAAACACCGTTTTTTACGCACGACCCCCAGCTGACATGCCAGATGAAGATCTGAGTTTTGAAATTATGACGCAGGGGCAGGCACGGCTGGCGGCAAGCGGTTACACACAGTATGAAATATCGGCTTATGCAGATAGTGGCAGACGTTGCCGCCATAATCTGAATTACTGGGAGTTCGGAGATTATCTTGCAGTGGGTGCTGGCGCGCACGGAAAATTGTCAGATGGGACCGACATCTGGCGATACTCCAAACCCGCAAATCCGCTGCAATACATGGAGGCCATGGAAAGTGGGCGTAGCAACGTTGGATTGAAGGCGCTGAGCGGGCCCGAATGCGTATTCGAATTCATGCTCAATGCCCTGAGATTGACCGATGGCTTTGACGAAATACTGTTTACGGAGCGGACCGGACTGCAAGGGTCGCTGTTAGGCGACAGGCTTGCCGGATTGCGGGAAAAGCAACTCATTGATGAGATCCAAAGCGGCATCTGGCGCGTCACAGGGCTTGGCCAACGCTTCCTGAATGACTTGCAGGCCGAGTTTTTACCCTGAAGCTTTATGCACAATAGTTTGCGGATGCCTATATTTTCAGTGTAAGAGACGCTCCAATTCACTTTGGGTGTGGAGAAGATCACGTAAAATATTGATTTTACAGAAGTTAACAAATTGCCTACAAAATAATCATATTAGCAACGGTGCTTGAAAATCCGCACCTTAGGTCCTTCGCCCAATTTTTTTCCACAGACTTATCCACAGGATCTGTGGATAAAATCATGCTGGCGGTCAGGGCTTGCGGCAATACGCGCTTCGCTATATCCTACGCGGCCTTTTCCACGATCGAGTGCTCCGGAGAGCGTGACATGAAAGCCGACATCCATCCAAGCTATGGCGATATCAAAGTAACCTGTAGTTGCGGTAACGAGTTCACGACGCGATCGACGCTCAGCGAAGACCTTTCTATAGAAGTGTGCTCTGCTTGCCATCCGTTCTACACCGGTAAACAGAAGATTATCGACACCGGCGGCCGCGTAGACAAATTCCGTCGCAAGTACGGTATTAGCTAATCGGCAACCCAGGTCGGGACATTTGTCCGACCGCTTGATTGCCGCACATCATTAGTTCCCGGACCTAAGCACGCCGTCAATACCACTTTGACGAAGTACTGGATGGCCGGCGCTCTGCTATGCTTGTGTTAACAATTCCCAGATACGGCGAGTCAAAGGATTCCAATGTCGAAGGACGCATTTCGCCTGACAAGCCCCAGCGGTACCGAAATCGAACTGCAAGTTCACTCGGGCAGCGTTGGACCCGATGGAATTGACGTCAGCAAACTGTACAAAGAACTCGGTGTGTTCACCTACGACCCGGGATTCATGGCAACGGGCAGCTGCGAGTCTGACATCACCTTTATAGACGGCGAGAAGGGCATCCTGTTGTACCGGGGTTATCCTGTCGAACAGCTCGCCGCCAATTCGAGCTTTATCGAGGTTTCGTATCTGCTGTTGCACGCTGAGTTGCCGACGCCGGTGGAGCTCGAGCAATTTAGAAATACTATCCGCAGACATACGATGCTCAACGAAGGCATGCTGAATTTCTTCAAGGGCTTTCGTTATGACGCGCATCCTATGGCGATGCTATCCGCTGTGGTTGGTTCAATGTCCGCTTATTACCACGATACGATGGATGTTAACGATCCCGCGCACCGCGACATATTCGCGCATAGGATTCTTGCGAAACTGCCAACAATTGCCGCCGCCGCTTACAAACTGAACAGTGGCCAGCCCTTCATATATCCACGCAACGAACTCAGCTACTGCGAGAACCTGTTACAGATGCTATTCGCTGTGCCAGCGGAGCCTTATGATATTGACCCCATTGCGGCGGAAGCTCTTGATCTGCTGTTCATCCTGCATGCCGACCATGAACAAAATTGTTCGACATCGACGGTGCGCATGGCAGGAAGCTCCGGAACGAATCCGTACTCGGCCATTGCTGCCGGCATATCGGCACTGTGGGGACCTGCTCATGGTGGTGCTAACGAAGCTGTGCTGAACATGCTCAAAGAAATTGGTGATGTCAGCCAGATTTCCAAGTTCGTCGACAAAGCAAAAGACAGAAACGATCCCTTCCGTCTCATGGGCTTCGGTCATCGCGTCTACAAAAATTTCGATCCGCGCGCAACGATCATCCGTGAGATGTGCCACAAGGTACTAAAGAGTCTTGGTCGAACGGACACGCCGATGTTCGATCTTGCGCTCGAACTCGAGGAGGTTGCGCTGAAGGATGAATACTTCATTGAGAAAAATCTGTATCCGAATGTCGATTTTTATTCGGGTATCATTTATCGCGCACTGGGTATTCCTACTTCGATGTTCACGGTTATGTTTGCGATCGGTCGATCAGTCGGCTGGACTGCACACTGGCGAGAGATGATCTCCAATCCGAACGGTCGCATCAGTCGACCGCGGCAGTTGTACACGGGACCATCGCGGCGCGACTACATAGCAATAGATGAGCGGTAGTCAGAACGCGGAGCCCGGTCATCATCTCCCTTCACTTAAAAGGGCATGCGCTCAGTGAGATGATGACCGGGCTTCGCGTTATGCTCTGAGAGGTTCGTGGGCGGGATGTTCCTCATCGGAAGTAAAGCGCAGCGTAGCGAGCTCCCGTCAAGCGGGATCGAGACATGACGAGGAGGAACATGCCGTTCGCGGATCGTACGACGTTAACTTAGTAACTCCCGGACAGCTTTTGCGTCGGCGCGCCGCATTGGCTTGCCGTCGATCGGACTTATCGGCGCTTGCCGAATGCCGTCGACCGGAAATACGGTCGCCTCGATCGATGTGTCGCGGTAATGAAACTGAAAGCCAGCGAACGTGTGGGCGTCATATCGACTGGAACGCCGACTCCGCAGACGCTGCTCGTAGGCTCGATACGAAAACCCCAGATCGGTAAGTCGCATTGCGACCATCTCGGAACTGTCTGCAAACACATGCAGACTAACGGGCGAATTTGTGTCGGCTGTGCCGCTCAGAACAGGACCGACAAGTCGCGGTGTAAACGACACTAATAATTCCATTGCCGAAATTGCCGCTTCGCGCATTGTGCGCAATAATTCTGCATGCAATTCCTGGCCGAATAGCTGCAGGTGTACGCCGAGCGCAGCTTCAATTTCGCCGTTTCTCGGCAACGAGCCACGACGCGTCAGGCCCAGGCGCTTTGCAGCCTTGATTTTGGCAACGCGATAATCACGAATGCCCTGATCAACGATAATTCTCGCGGCTTCCTGAGCGAGCAATTGTCGTGCCCGGTCGTCGTCGTTTACTTTTTTACTGATCATCTGTCTAAAAAAGAGACTCTTTTCCCTCTTCTTCCAGGGCGTCGATTCCCGACGCATCGTTGAATATATCGGGGAGCGATTCGACCGAATCGCAACTTGGAACATGACCGTCGCGAAACATCTCGAAAACGACGTTGCTCTGGCCCGCGTGGGCCGGGCAGCCTGTATCACGGTCGATCAACTGCGTAACAATGCCATCGGGCATCGCCATCTGGTGCTCGGGAACGCCACGAAGCGCGATACGCATGAACTCTATCCATATCGGCAGTGCCGTGCGGGACCCTTCTTCGCCCGGGCCAAGCGGCAGATCATCGTCGTAGCCAACCCAGACGACAGTGGCCAGGTCGGCGTTAAACCCACCAAACCATGCGTCACGAAAGTCATTCGACGTGCCAGTCTTGCCCGACAGGTCACTGCGCCCGAGATCCCGCGCACGACGACCAGTGCCCCGCTGAATAACATCGCGCATCATGTCCTGAATCAGAAACATGTTCTGCGCCGAAATGACGCGTTCCGCAGCGACCACGTTGGCAAACAACTCAGGCGCCGTTGCTGCATCGGGACGATAATCCAATGCGACCTCCGCCATCTGGTCTGCAGACATTTCTTCTACCTGCTCGTCGTCAAAATCCAGGTTCGGCTTCGCCTGACAGGGTTCGCACACGACGGGTGGCGTGGCGCGGTACAGCAAGTCTCCGTCGGTACCGAAAATCGAATCGATGACATACGGTTTGATGGCGTAACCGCCGTTGGCTATCGTCGCGTAACCCTGCACCATGTCGAGTGGTGAGGTTGCGCCCGCACCCAGGGCGAGCGAACCGTTTCTCGGTAACGCCGCGTCGCCGAAGCCAAATCGAGCGATGTGCCTCACGGCGTTGCCAATGCCCGTCTCAAACAACAATAATCGCACCGAGACCAGGTTCATCGACCTGACCAGCGCTTCGCGAAGACGCGTCGGCCCGTAGAACCGGCCGGAATATTCAGTCGGCCTCCAGACTGCCTCAAGTGCCTCGGAACTGATAACGACAGGTGTGTCCAGCACTACAGTTGCCGCTGTGTTGCCATGCGCCAGAGCAGCCGAGTAGATGAAAGGTTTGAATGACGATCCGGGCTGACGAAAAGCTTGTGTCGCGCGATTGAATTTGCTTGTCGCAAAGTCGAAGCCGCCGGCCAGATTGCTAATTGCGCCGTCAGCGGGATCGATTGAAACGACAGCCGCCTGTGCCTCAGGCACTTGCGCGAGGGCCCAGTGACCGGCGGCAGTCGGCATAATGACGATGATATCGGCGATTGCTAACACATCCGCGGCGGTTTCCGGCTCCGGCCCAACGGTTCGCCGATCGATGAAAGGCTTTGCCCAGCTAATGCCGCGCCAGGGAATCGTCTCGCGAGCGCCGGTTCTGAGGAGGATATCGACGCTATTGTCTTCGTTGACAGCGATCACAATGGCGATGGACAGGCCGCCCGGTGCGTATTGCTCGAGTTCCTGCCGGATCTCGGCGGGCCACTCGTTGAACGGTGCTGCTAATATTTCGGGAGTTAGCGCGACGCTGCTTAGTGGTCCGCGATAACCGCGCCGGCGCGTGAACTCGAGCAGACCGTTTCTTAATGCATAGTTGGCAGCTTGCTGCAAACGAGAATCAAGAGTCGTAACGACCTGGTAGCCGGATGTATATGTGCGGTCACCGTAACGCGACAACATGTTACGGCGGACCATTTCAGCAACGTAAGGCGCCGAAAGCTCAATGGCTGCCCCATGCAGACGCGATTCGACGGGGAACGCCATTGCCGCATCGTACTCGTCGTCAGTAATGAAGCCGAGGTCTTGCATACGGCCGAGCACGTAGCCGCGACGCAGGGCCGCGTCGCTGGCACTGGTCACCGGATTGTATCGAGATGGTGCAGGAAGAACGCCCGCCAGGGTGGCGGCCTCGGCAACGTTGAGTTCGCGCAGGCCCTTCTTGAAATATACCTGTGCGGCGGCAGCAACACCGTAAGCACGCTGACCGAAAAACATCTTGTTCAGGAAAAACGCCATGATTTGTTGCTTGGTAAATTCCTGTTCGATCTTGTAGGCGAGAAATGCCTCCTTGAGTTTGCGTGCAAA
>JADFKA010000308.1 GCA_022565135.1 Pseudomonadota bacterium | reverse complement strand
CTTCGAGCAGAACATCAACTCTGATACCCCTGCCGCGCAGTGGTATGCCGGCGATCGCATGGATTGGGATCTCGCGGTCGCTAGTCTTTTTAATTAACAACGAAAAAGTCAGGGAACAGGTCGCATCGCCCGCATGTCTCGATCCCTGCTTGACGCGAGCGGGCTCCTACATTGGTCCCGGCAGTTCTGGTATCGTGATTGGCGGAATAAATCTACATTGCTTGAGGCAGCCATGAAAAATATCCTGATCGCCGTGTTCGTCTTGCTGTCCGGAGCGCTCACGCTGGCCGCCGATGGTGTCCCCGCACATCCCTATATCAAGATTGAGACGACCGAGGGCAGCATCGTTGTCGAGCTCGATGGCAAGCAAGCACCACTCACCGTCGCGCACATTCTCGAGCTCGTTGACAGCGGCTATTACGACGGCACTATCTTTCACCGCGTCATCCCCGGATTCATGGCTCAGGCAGGCGCCCATACGCCAGACCTGAAGCACAAGGAAACGGAAGCCACGGTTCCCAACGAGTCTGGCAACGGACTGAGCAATGTCCGTGGCAGCATCGCAATGGCCCGCACCAGCGATCCGCATTCGGCAAATTCGCAGTTCTTCATCAACGTCGCCGATAACGATAGCCTCGATCCGCATAAATCTTCCGCCGCCGGGAGATGGGGCTATACCGTGTTCGGCCAGGTGATCGAAGGCATGGACGTCGTCGACAACATCGTTGCCGTAAAGACCGGTCCGCAAGGACCGTTTCAGTCGGACGTACCCGTCGTGCCGATCGTCATCGAAAAGATGGCGCGTTACACGGTCGAACCGCCGAATTCGTCTTTCAAGGTGAGTTCTGGAACCTGCTTTGTAGTATCCGAACAAGGGTTAATAATCACAGCTAACCATGTTATTGATGGACGCCAGTCATTAGAAGTCCGGCTTGCCGACGATAGGGTTTTAACTGCCGAAAGAGTGGCTGTCAGCGCGACCAATGATCTGGCCATTTTGGATGTCGATGGGCGCACTCCAGACTACTTGTCGCTTGCGCCATCATCTTCGGTGCGATCAGGCGACCAAGTATTTACGTTCGGATTCCCGGCGGTATCGATATTGGGTTCAGAGGCGAAGTTTTCCGCTGGCAGCATTGCATCAATGTCCGGCCTAATGGGTGAAGCAAGCCACATGCAAACTGACGTAGCAATTCAACCGGGCAATTCTGGCGGTCCATTAATCGCATTAGACGGCAGAGTTGTGGGAATCATACTCTCTACAGCCTCAGTTGAGCAGTTTTACGAAAACGTCGGCTCGCTTCCGCAAGGTGTCAACTGGGCGGTGAAATCCGACTACGCACGCTTACTCGCTTCTGCGCTAGGTCCGGAGAGGAAATTTCCCGATCGCACAAGTGCTATAAATGCCGCGCGAGCAGCAGTTTGCAGAATAATCGCAAAATGACCGTTTATGGCCGTTTGCTGCCTTACACATTCGAATAGCATTGATGACGACGTTATTCATCTCTGATCTGCATCTCGAGGCCGAACGTCCGGACATCGGCGATCAATTCATTAAATTTCTCGAAGACGATGCCAGTGAGGCAGAAGCGCTGTACATTCTCGGCGACCTGTTTGAGGCCTGGGTTGGCGACGATGATCAGAATAATTATTACTTCGTAATCAAGAGGGCGTTACGCCGACTTTTTGATAGCGGTGTCCCCATCTATTTCATGCACGGCAACCGCGATTTCATGGTCGGCAAACAATTCGCCAATGAGACCGGCGTAATCATTCTTGCCGAACCCTATGCAATCAACATGTACGGCGAGAAGGCGTTGTTATGCCATGGCGACGTGATGTGCACGGATGATGTGCAGTACCAAAAGATCCGCAAGATGACCCGCGATCCCGACTGGCAGGCGTCGATGCTCGCCAAACCACTCAAAGAGCGACTACGCATGGCCGAAGAAGCCCGGCGGCAGAGTCTCGAGCGCACGATCAACCTCGACATGAACATCATGGATGTCAACGAGGACGAGGTGAAAAAGATCATGTCGAAATACGGCGTCGATGTGCTTTTGCACGGTCATACGCATCGGCCTGCCGTGCACGATGTCGACCTGGGCAATCGCAAGGCGAAGCGCGTCGTACTCGGCGACTGGCACAAGCAAGGCAGTGTTGTCAGGTGGGACCTTCGCGGACCGAAATTGGAGGTTTTACCGCGTTAGCCAGGAAGTTTCACCCGTTGGCACGCAAGATCGGTTAAGGAACTGACTGGCTGGGAATTCCAGAGTGAAAGCCGAAATGCGGATCGGGGCCTGCGATGAGTTCAGCCTCGAGTACTTTGAGTTCAGCGAGACGTGCCCCGATCTCGGCCTCATCAATGCTGGTCTCAGATTTTGCGAGTGCCAGGTAATGTTCGAAGTGGCGAGCTTCTGACTTCAGCAAGCCGGCGTAAAACCTGCCAAGTTTTTCTGGGAGGCGCGGGGCAAG
>JADFKA010000307.1 GCA_022565135.1 Pseudomonadota bacterium | reverse complement strand
ACCGTACCCGAGGGCGGCGGCGGTCCGAATTACACCGGCATGTAATTTGGGAAGGCCGGCGGCCGGTCGATTAGCGCATCAGGGCCGTAATTGGGGCATTCCTCATCGTCATGGCTCGCTGCGCTGCGCTTTACTTCCGATGAAGAACGCCCCAATCACGGCATTGTCCACACTATTTTGGCTGCATTCGTATGGCGCCGTCGACGCGGATCGTTTCGCCATTGACCATGGTGGTGCTGTAGATGAACGCGGCCGTGTCCGCGTATTCTTCGGGCCTGCCGAGCCGCGGCGGAAACGGTATCTGCCGGGCCAGCGACTCCTGCACTGCATCCGGCATGCCGGCGACCATCGGTGTCAGGAATATTCCGGGGGCGATCGTGTTGACTCGAATGCCGAATTGGGCGAATTCTCTTGCGATCGGCAACATCATGCCAACGATGCCGCCTTTGGATGCTGAGTACGCAGCCTGGCCGATCTGGCCTTCAAATGCGGCAATTGATGCCGTGCTGATAATGACACCGCGTTCGCCGTCTGCGGTCGGATTATTGTGTTGCATGAATGCAGCGGCTTCCTTGGTCACATTGAAGCTGCCAACCAGGTTGACCTGAATCACCTTGTTGAAGTTCTCGCTTGGCCATGGACCATCGCGTCCCAGCGTGCGTCCCGCCGTTGCGATGCCAGCGCAATTGACGGCGAACGTAATGCCGCCCATGATTTCGTTGGCCTGCTTCATGACGGTCTTTACAGAAATTTCATCCGCCACATCAGTCTTTTGAAATGCAGCGCGTTCACCCAGTGTGGCGGCGCTGGCTGCGCCTTGTTCGGCATTGATATCGAGCAGCACGACCTGCCCTCCCGCGTCGATGACACGTTGCGCGGTGGCAAATCCGAGTCCCGATGCACCGCCCGTAATGACGGCCTTCGCAATTGCTAGGTCCATTCTCTCTGCCCTTAGATAATTTCGATTCCGATTGCAACAGCTTCGCCGCCGCCGATGCAGAGCGTTGCCACTCCGCGTCTTAACTTACGCGCTATCAATGCTTGCAATAAAGTCGTTGTGATGCGAGCACCGGACGCACCGATCGGATGCCCCAATGCGCATGCGCCGCCATTCACGTTGACCTTCGCGTGATCGATGCCAACATCAACCATGGCGGCCATCGTCACGACGGCGAAAGCCTCGTTGATCTCATACAGGTCGACGTTGTCAGGATTCCAGCCGAGCATGGTGTGCAGGATTCTGAGCGCCGATATCGGCGCTGTTGTGAACCAGGCAGGCTCTTGCGCGAAGCTCGAGTGTCCCAGGATCCGTGCGATCGGTTCTAGGCGACGTTTTTCTGCCTCAGATGCCGCCATCAGGACCAAGGCTGAGGCGCCGTCGGCAATCGACGATGAACTCGCGGCAGTGACCGTACCGTCGGATCGAAACGCGGCACGCAAGGTCGGAATATTGTCGATGTCGACGGTTCCGGGAATTTCATCCTCTGTAACTATTTGCTCGCCTTGGCGGGTCTTTACGGTAACGGGCACGATCTCGGCGGCAAACGCGCCGTCTGCGTCTGCGTTCTTCGCGCGTGTGACCGACTCGATCGCGAACGCGTCCTGCTGTTCGCGGGAAAAGCCGTACTTGCTCGCCGTGTTCTCCGCAAAATGTCCCATCATCTCGCCTTCGTATGGATCCTGCAGGCCGTCGTAAAACATGTGATCAATGACTTCCTGGTGTCCCATGCGATAGCCGCTGCGTGCTTTGGGTAGCAGGTAGGGGGCGTTACTCATCGATTCGAGGCCTCCGGCGACCACGATCGATGTGCTCTTGGCCAGCAGAAGATCGTGGCCGAGCATGATCGCTTGCATGCCGGAGCCGCACATCTTGTTAACGGTCGTGCAGGGTGTGCCGACCGGGATGCCTGCGGCGAGTGCCGCCTGTCGCGCAGGTGCCTGGCCAAGACCGGCCGACAATACACAACCCATCAACACCTGGCCGACATCGGCGGCGTCGATTGCCGACGCCGCGATTGCGCCGGCGATTGCTGCAGCGCCGAGTGCCGGGGCAGTCGTGCCGGCCAGTGCGCCCTGGAATGCGCCAATTGGCGTGCGTTTTGCGGCAACGATAACGATGGGGTCAGAACTCATGACTGATCTTCGCCTCTGGTTGCTGAGCCCGACGTGCCGTGTGCGCACAGATCGGGCTCGTTAAGGACATCGAGAATTCGTTGTCGGGCCATTTCTGCTAACACCTTGTGATCTTCGAACGCAGGATCGTCGGGCATGATTGGGGGCAGTATATCGATTCGCAGCGGTACCGGCCGTGGCAGATGTTGCTCGGACGGCAACATGGCGCGCGTTCCCGATATTGCGATCGGCACCACCGGCATTGCACCCTTGATCGCAGAAACGAACGCGCCCGCCCGAAATCGGCCGACGCCCGGTTCTTTGATAAATGTCCCCTCGGGAAAAAAGGTAAGCGATTCGCCATCC
>JADFKA010000306.1 GCA_022565135.1 Pseudomonadota bacterium | reverse complement strand
CATGGCGGGCTCCTACAGGTGTTGTTGGAGCCCGCCGTGCGGGCGATCGAGATTGGAAATCGCGTTTATCACTGATTTAATATGTCACAAAATTATCGTATTTTCAATGAATACTGTATCGCTTTAAAGATTGTTCATTGATGCAGCCCGCCGAAACGTTGCATGAAGCCGCTGCCAACCGGCGGCAGCGGTCCATCGGCGGTCTCCATCGTTGCCGTCAAATACTCATCGGCTTGCCGATAGATGGCCAGATACAGGTTGCGGCAAAGTTGATAGGCCGCCGTGCCGTTCCAGGTCGAGGGCAGCAATTCCCCGGGCAGTTGCGGGTCGCGCAGCAGCACTTTACGGTATTCCTGGATCAACAAGGTACGCACAAGGAATGCCGTGCGTGGTGTGACGTCCGTGCTCTTGCCACAGGCGTCAATCAGCGGCCGAAAACGTATGACGAAACTCTCGTAACGCTCGTGAATATCATTGAGATTCCAGCTTGCCTGTACCAGTTTACGCATGCCCGGTTCGTTGCGGATCGTGAGCCCACTCATGACAATCAGGTCGTCCGCCACGCCGAGACGGCGCAGCGTCACATCGACATCGCTCATGTCCGGTGCCGGGTGTGCCAGAACCCCGCTCGAAAGTGCACCGAATCCAAGCCAGCGCAGTTCTTTGCGAACATTGTCCTTTGCTGCGGCATCGAGGTCGACGAGCAATACAATGCACCAGGTATTATCCCAGCTCGACGCCGGCTCGCCGTAGATCCTGTGTGTCGCCTGCTCGAACCGCTCACGACCTTCGTCGGTCAGGCTGTAATAGCTGCGCCGGCCAATCTGCGTCGACTGCAGCCAGCCATCCTGCGCCAGGCGAAAAACGGAGGTACGCACGAGGCGCTCGCTGATGCCGAAGTCGCTCATCACCTGTATCAGGCTGCCCAGCCAGACGGTGCCGCCGCGCGGCGCAATCGAATCACCAAACACGGTCGTGATCAGAGAGCCGGTACGCAGTGTACGGCGCGATTTAAACTCGGCGACGAGATCTCGGCTGGCAGATTCGATAGTCATTAAAGGGACATGCTTGCTTTCGGGTTGGCTGACCGTACAATTTGATACCGAATATTTCAAATCCAGGCAGATTTTGTATCCCAGTGCGATGAAGCTCGGCAACCTAGTACAAGATAATTGGATCGAAGGCGATGGCGATGGGCGAATTCTGACGTCTGCCGTCTCTGGCGAGCCCGTGGCCACCATTTCGAGCGACGGCCTCGACTTCGCGGCGATACTCGACCACGCACGCAAGATCGGCGGTCCGAAGCTGCGCAAGCTCACGTTTCACGAGCGCGGCGACATGCTTAAGGCGCTGGCCAGGTACCTCGATGAGCACAAGCAGGAGTTTTATGCACTGTCGACACAGACCGGTGCGACACGCAAGGACAGTTGGCCTGATATCGATGGCGGTATCTCGACGATGTTCGTATTTTCGAGCAAGGGCCGTCGCGAAATGCCCAATGATCATGTGTACCTGGATGGCGCTGTCGAACAGCTGTCGCGAAACGGTACATTTGTGGGCCAACACATATGCACGCCCAAGCTCGGCGCAGCCATTCATATCAATGCGTTTAACTTTCCTTGCTGGGGCATGCTCGAAAAACTGGCGCCGACATTGCTTGCCGGTGTGCCAGCCATCATCAAGCCCGCATCGAGTACGGCCTATCTGACTGAACTCATGGTGCGGCGCATAATTGAGTCGGGGATATTGCCGGCGGGAAGCGTGCAACTGATCTGTGGTGGCATCGGCGACTTGTTCGATCACCTGAACTGCCAGGACACGATCGCATTCACGGGATCGAAGACCACGGCCGAGATGCTGCAACAACATCCTCGAGTCGTCAGCGAGTCCGTCGCTTTCACGGCGGAGACGGATTCACTCAACATGTCGATTCTGGGCCCCGACGCTACTCCCGGAACTCCAGAGTTCGACCTCTACATCCAGGAGGTCGTGCGCGAGATGACGAGCAAGGCCGGGCAAAAATGCACGGCTATCCGCCGCATCATTGCGCCGGCCAAAGTGGCAGGCGATGTCGTCGCCGCTTTGTCGAGCGCTCTGGGCGAAATTCGCATTGGCAACCCGGGGAGCAAGGAAGTCGATATGGGTGCGCTGGCGAGCCAGGATCAGCGCGCCGAAGTGCGTGACCGTGTCACCGAGTTGTCCAAACAGGCCGATGTGGTCTACGGCGGCAGCGATGATTTCGATCTCGTTGATGCCGATGCACGCAAGGGCGCATTTTTCATGCCCACGCTGCTGCTCTGTGAAAAGCCATTGTCATCGACCGCCGTGCACTCGGTCGAAGCATTCGGACCGGTCAGCACGGTACTGCCGTATGACTCGATCGACGCGGCGATCGAACTCGCGCGGATGGGTGAAGGCAGCCTCGTGGGCTCGATCATAACCAACGACAATAATGTCGCACGCGAACTGGTACTCGGCACAGCCGCCTATCACGGCCGCATGATCGTC
>JADFKA010000305.1 GCA_022565135.1 Pseudomonadota bacterium | reverse complement strand
GTTACTATATCTGGACGCCCGATGCGGTCGCTGCATTACTACCGTCAGTCGACTACAAAATTTTCGCGCAACGATTCGGGCTCGACCAAGACGCAAATTTCGAAGGCGACTGGCACCTGACAGTACAAAAATCGATACACGACATCGCGGACAATCTGGCTATTACAGAAAACGATGTCGAAACAGCAATCGCTGCAACGAGAATTATTTTGCTAGCGGAACGCGACCAGCGTGTTGCTCCGCAACGCGACGACAAGCAGCTCACGGCATGGAATGCGCTGGCGATTCGCGGCCTCGCTATTGCCGGGCGAGCGCTGGCACGCGACGACCTCGTTGATGCCGCTGCCGAGGCCATCAATTTCGTTCGTGACAAGCTCGTCAATGACGGTCGCCTGCTTGCCAGTTACAAGAATGACCAGGCGCGCTTCCCGGCGTACCTGGACGATCATGCTTTCCTCGTCGACGCACTAATCGAGCTGCTACAGGCGCGATGGAACACCACTCATCTCGAATTCGCCGCGCAGATCGCCGATCTGTTGCTGGCACACTTTGAGGATGGCGACAGCGGTGGGTTCTTCTTTACGGCCGATGATCACGAAGCGCTGATGCATCGTCCCAAACCCCTGGCTGATGAGGCAATGCCATCGGGCAATGGCATCGCGGCATTCGCCTTGCAGCGGCTCGGTCATTTGCTCGGCGAAACACGCTACACCGAAGCGGCGCAACGGGCGTTACGAAATGCCTGGCAGGCCATGACTGCATACCCGCACGGGCATGTCACATTGTTAACGGCCCTGGAGGAATACCTGACTCCGCCAGAGATCATCATAATTCGCGGCGAGTCCGAAGAGATAACACGTTGGAGGGATGCGCTAGCCAGAACCTATGCACCTGGTCGCCTCGTCTTTGCGATTGAAGACGATGTCGAGGATCTTCCTGGCATCCTGGCCGAACGCAAATCCGTACCGGGCAAGACCGTCGCTTACCGATGTGTCGGCACACACTGCGAATTGCCGGTCACGAGCCTGGAAGCCCTGCTGCAACGTCTGTAGTAGCGATATCGACCACAACTCGGAACTGCGTGATCGACGAATTACGATTCAACTACACGGGCACGTCACCGTTATCTGAAAGGCGGCCCCAACACGGTAGCTCCTCTCGCTTAATGTTGCTTCGACGTCCCTGTCTCACTCCAATCCGCGAATCCTCGCTCTCGCTGTCCCTGCTCCGCTCGGATTCGACGACGCTCGACGAGCCACCGTATCGTGGCCGCCCGCCGATCTTCGTGGGGGCCGGGAGGGAACGATCATCGACGGAGCCGGGGAGTAGCACCGCGAGCGGGATGTTCTTCGACCGAAGTAAAGCGCGGCACAGCGAGCCATGAGGGAGAGGAGCATGCCGTTCGCGGTGCTACGTAGTTCAGCAATCGCCCGGGCTACGAGAGAGTGCCTAATATGCCGTGAGAGGAGTGCCGGTTGCGGGTGTTACGCCGGTAGTAGTGGGGCCGGCGAACGTCACCGGTAGTGACTCGATGCGCATACCAACATTACGCAAGACGGCAAAATGCAGATGCGGCCCACTCGAAAAACCGGTATTGCCGGAATCGGCGATATACTCACCACGCTGAACCCGATCGCCCGGCCGCACCCGGATCGAGTTCCAGTTGAGGTGTGCATAGATAGCGTAGGTGCCGTCATCATGCAGAACCCGAATGACGTTTGCCGCGGGTCCATCGTGCAGCATATCGAGTCCGCGGCGAAAATTTTCACTGGCCACATCAAACACGATACCGTCTCTCGCTGCGAATATATCTGTTCCAATCGGCATTACCAGGTCGACGGCATAGTAGCTGTCAGGCGACTTATGCGTAATGACATCCGGAAATGCCTGTGACACAGGGAAATTGCTTGCGATCGCAAATGGCACACGATAGGCGACCGGTGGCAGGTGTGCGGCGCCGGGATCGCCAACGAGGTACTCGGTTCGATAGTCGAGCACAGGTGCCGTGGCATTTTCGAGCAGGTCGAGCCCTATAAGATTAGTCCTGCTTCGCGGCGGCAACACCCAGCGCAGGTCGTCATCTGGATGCGGATACTTCAAACCGCGAATCTTATCAATGACAAGCTTGAGTTCGACCGGCGCGTGCAATCGATTATTCGCAACCAGTTCGACAGTGCGGCCTACAAATTCATAGGTAACGGAAACTTTGGTGTCGGACACCGGGGGATCAAATTTGCGAACTTCGGCAATACTGCCATCATCGGGCGGTCGATCAGAGTAAATCCACTCGTCGTTTTCGCCGCGGTATTTGTACAACGATTGTGCTGACGCCGATGCACCTGTGATCAGCAGCAGGATCAGCGCGGCCAGGCACACCGATACGCAGCATGAAAACGCCCGATCAGAGATCGATCGCGACGCGGCGCCAGCCATTCTCTGTCCGATGAATTTCATAAGCGGGCCAATACTGATTATCGAGCTTCAACGTAATTACGTCGACGGTGCCGTTCCAGGTCAC
>JADFKA010000304.1 GCA_022565135.1 Pseudomonadota bacterium | reverse complement strand
GGACAGCCGGATTCTGTAGTTCGGCTCAGAGTATGCGAATGCGATGATGCCGTCTCGGCCGATCGCGAATACTGAAGGTACGGGCAGGATGCCGTGACGTGCCATCGACGACTCAGCGATGTCATCGCCATTTGCGTGACGTCGCTCGATCGCCATGTCCGGCACGCGATACGCAACGCCGAACGCTATCGCTGCGTTGGCCCCGGCGTCCGAGAGAATGCGATAGTCGCGCCCCTCAATGTCGTCCTGAGTGTCGCGTTGCAGGCTGCGATACAACAATTCGGGACGGTCGCCGCTGAGAAACAGGACGTCCACGCCGCTGGCCGTAATCTCGGGAACTACGTGGCGCAATTCGGACAGGTGCGCGTTGCAGTACATGCACCAGCCGCCGCGGAACATAATCACGAGCGCTGGTCGATCGAGCCCGCGCGGATCAAATTCAAAAGTATCGTTGTCGACCGTTTCAACAGTAAATCGCGGCGCACTCTGCCCCACCTGGAGCGGCGTGATTTGTTCCACGGTCTCTGCAACAGGCACATCGGCATGTCCGTACCGGACCGACAAACTGCTCAGTAAACTGAGCACCATCGACATCGAAAGTGCACCTAGAATTGCGGAACGGCCGCTAAAGCGATTGAACACGCTGATCATCATTGATTCCCGTCTCGGAGGGACTTCTCGACTATGTCTGCCCCAGATGACCGGAGTCTGGCAGATTTTGTTACGCGAGACTGTGGAAAATTGCGGCCGGGCGCCAGCCTACATGGCCTTTTCGAGGAGATCGCCTTGGCTGATGTCGGTCGCTCCGCGGCAACGTGCCTTGGCCCGATACATGGCCTGGTCCGCCTCACGCAGCAACCCCGTCAGTGTACTGGCGTTTTCAGGGTAGAGCGCCAGGCCGATACTCGCGGCACATTCCAGTGTCTGCGATCCAATCTCATACGGTTCTTCGAGCGCTTTTGCCAACCTGTTTGCCAGCTTGTCGGCCACTTTTCCGGTGACGTCAGGAACGAGCGCGACGAACTCGTCGCCTCCGGGCCGTCCTATGATGTCAGGTGAACGCAAACTCCTGCGCAGCCGGTCGGCGGCGATTTTCAACAACTGGTCGCCGGCCTGGTGACCGCATCGATCATTGATCTGCTTGAACTCGTTAAGGTCGATGAACAACAACGCACCCGTCGCATCATCATCGCTCGCGGTGAGGCGCTCCGTCGCGGCCCGTTCGAAACCGCGACGATTCAGCACGCCGGTCAAGGGATCGAGCCATGCGATCGACTCCATTCGCTGCACCTTCGCCTTGGTGTCGGTGACGTCGATAAATGTTGCGGCAATGTCATCGCCCAGTGGTTGGCAGACCATCCGCAGCCAACGGCGGGTGCCCGCGTGCTGCTGCAGCAACTCGGTGTCCACACTCTCGCCAGCGCTCGCGCACTTGTTAAACTGCTCCAGGACTCTCTCCATTTCATCATCGCCCATGCCCGTGCCCGCGAGGCGTACAACGTCATCGGCGAGGAGATCGACAAGCGCATCCGGCTTGGTGGCCAAAAAGCGCCCGGCGGCCGCATTGGCAAAGATGCAACGCAATACCTTGCCGCCGTGTTCCTCGTCGTGAACCCAATGCAGGCGAACAATGCCGTTAACCGAATGATCGATGAGCGTGCGCAACAATCGCTCGCTCTTGCGCACCTCGCGCTGCGCATTCTCGACGTCGCTCACATCGCGAAACATCAGGACACGCCCGCCGCGAGACGAATTGCCGGATTTCGCAATTGGCGAAACCTGCACATGCAGGAAGCGCCCGGTCGACGTCATCATTTTCTGTGGTTTGCCCGTGTCGAGTGCTGCGAAGACACCCGTGGCATCCTCTTTGAAGACCTGCGCTAGCGGTACACGCAACGCGTCAGTCTCGCTGATATCGAGAAGATGTTCAGCGCCGTGATTCAAGCCGATGATCCGGCACTCATCGTCAATCACGACGACCGGATCCTGCATATTCTGGAACACGGTCTCGTAGGCCAGCGGCGTGAATTCAATCAGGCGCTCACCGAAAACAAGCCATGTGTAGGCCGGCAGCATGGCCGCGAACACGAAGGGCACAAACGAAATCGTGTTTGGACCGAGTCCGAGATCGTATGCTGCCGTCGCAATCAAAGGGACGGCGCATGTGGCGATCACCAGAAAAAGACCGCGTCGATGAGCCGAAGCAACTTCAGCGCTGTGCAGTACCAGGGACAGGATGGCCGCCGCAATGACGGCATAGCTAAAGGGCGCGTGGACAAACAGGAACCATGGTCCCCATTCATTCGGCCGCGTCAGGAATTCGCCAGCTTCATTGGCGATCGGCAGGTACCACATGAACTCGTGGAACTGATTTGTTGCCGCAAGCATCACCGAGGCAGCCGGAATAATCATCAACATCAGAATCGTACGGGTTGGGGTTTCCGTTCCCGCGTATTCACGAAAGCAAATGTAAGCTGAAATTGGCACCAGGGCCGTACCGATGAAGTGTCCGGTGCGGCCGA
>JADFKA010000303.1 GCA_022565135.1 Pseudomonadota bacterium | reverse complement strand
AGCGGCCACGCCACGCTGTAATGTCGCGTTGACGTTAGTGATGCGCCGAACCGGCTGCAGCATCAGCATCATCGCACTGAAGAACGAAATGAACTGACCCGGTGACAGGTTGCCCTCGATGGATTCGACGCCAGCCATATAGATGACACCGGCAACGCCGAAGCCGAAAATTACCTGGGTAACCGCAACGCCGAGCGACCGCACCCGAATCAATTTCAGATTTTGTGCCTTGTTACGCCCATCAACTGCGTCGAGTCGATTTTTTTCATAGTCGTAGCCGCCAAAAATTTTCACGACTCGGTTGCCGGTGATGATTTCTTCAGTGACCTGCGTGACTTCTCCAACTGAATCCTGAATGCGGCTGCTGTAGCGACGAAATGCGGCACTGAGAAACCGGATGAGTGCCGCAATTATGGGAAAAACGATCGTCACGAACAATGTCAGTTTCGGACTCTGCAACAACATGACGACAATTGCGGCAATAAGCGTCAGCACATCTCGAATCGCGATAGTGACGACACTTGTCACCGATTCGGCGACCATTTCAACGTTATACGTCATCCGCGACAACAGTGGCCCCTTACTGCGTGCTTCGAAATATCGAGTCGGCAATGTCAGGAATTTGCGAAATACGTCGCGGCGCAGCGAGCTGATAACATTGCGGCCGATCCAGCCAAGGGACGCCTCGGTCGCATAACCGGCTATGCCGCGCGCAATGAATATGGCCACGAAAGCAACTGGCATCCAGCGTGCTGTCTCGAGGTTCTGTGCGACGAGCGCCTCGTCCATTAATGGCCCGAGGAGGTATACAAGGCTGCCTTCAATGATTGCGGTCGCCACCATGCCAATGGTCGCTATCATCGCCAGCAACTTGTGCGGCAGGACGTAACGCCACAATCGTCGATAGATTTCGGCGGCTCTGGGGTCGATGCGCTTGCTCACGGTGACGTCATGACCCCGGTTGGTTTCACTCGGCCTCCAGCTCGTTAACCGTTGCGATACTGATCTGCACAAATCCAAGCCGGCCCGCGACATTCATTGCCGTAACGACATGCTGGTGTTTGGCATTGGCATCTGCGCTGATCGTCAGCGGCAGGGTATGGTCGCCATTGGACACCTTCTGCAGCGCATTGCGGATAGTTTCAGGGCGATTGTTGATGAGCTCGCGACCGTTGACAAGATAGGTGCCGGTAGCGGTGATCATGATGTCGATTTGCCCGGGAACATCCGCGACGATTGCCGCGCTGTCGGCGTGCGGCAGACTGATGTTGATCTGTGATTGCTTGACAAAACTCGTCGATACCATAAAGAAGATCAGTAGCAGGAATACGACGTCGATCAACGAAGTCAAATTGACCTCCGGTTGCGTCCGCGGTCTCAAATTCAATCGCATCAGTTAGACTTTTCCTGACGCCGGTGCAGGGCCTCGACGAGTTTGATCGCTTCTTTTTCCATGTCGACAACCAGTGTATCGATGCGAGTGCGGTAGTAACGATAACCAACCAGCGCCGGAATCGCGACGGACAACCCGGCGGCTGTCGTTATCAGCGCCTTCGAGATGCCGCCAGCCAATGCCGCCGGGTTGCCGGCACCCTGTGTCGTGATTTCTGTAAAAACCTGGACCATGCCGAGAACGGTGCCGAGCAGGCCCAGTAGCGGCGTGACGGCCGCGATCGTGCCCAGGGTTTCAAGATAGCGTTCGAGTTCGTGCACCACATGGCGCCCTGTGTCTTCAATACTATCTTTCATTACGGCGCGTTCGCGGTCCCGATTGATCAGACCGGCCGCGAGAATCTGGCCTAACGCCGATCCCTGGTGCAGGCTTTGAATCTGTTTTTGGTCCAGCTGGTCCCTTTTGACCCATCCCCACACCTTGCTGGTCAGATCCTCGGGGATCACGCGCTTTTGCTGCAGCGTCCAGTAACGTTCGAGAATGATTCCCAGCGCGAGGATTGCGCACAGGACGATGGGCGCCATCAACAAACCGCCGGCCTTGACTATCTCAACCATGCAAGCTGACTCAGAGAAAAAATGAAATATACAGTTTATTCATGCCAGATTCGACGCCGCTCATGCCGATGTTGCCGAACCTGGACCTGATTTGAATCCTCGCACATGTGGATACTGATCGCTCCGGATGTCGCGGTTTCCAGCACCTGCGCTCCCACTGCCTGCCACCGCTGCACCACATCATGCTTTGGAAAACCCCAGCGATTGTGAAATCCGGCCGATACGATCGCTATGGCGGGCCGCAATGCCCGTACAAACGCCATACTCGAGGATGTCCCGCTACCATGATGCGGTACCACCACGGCGTCAACCGGATCGATCGCACCAGCCCGTACGAGCGCCGCTTCGACACGGCGCTCGATATCTCCGGTCAGCAACAGGCGGTAGGGTCCGGCCTCGATCTGCAGCACGCACGATGCATCATTGCCGCTGTAAATCCGCGCGGCCGGCGGATGCAGAAAGTGAAAATCGACGCCATCGTAAGCCCAGTGCTCCCCCGCACGACAGCGACGCAAGGTGCTGATC
>JADFKA010000021.1 GCA_022565135.1 Pseudomonadota bacterium | reverse complement strand
CAGCGCATTGCAGCCGCAATGCTGATTCGAAATGCAGATTTTCGACCAGGGTCAGATCAGCCTTGAAGCCAACACGGTGGGCCATCCAGACGAGCGAGTTGTGAAACGATTGTCGTTGCGCGAGCACCGGTGCGCCGTCCCAGCACACGCGTCCTCTTTCGAGTTCGATCAGACCCACAATAGCCCGCAACAAGCTCGTCTTGCCACTGCCGTTGTCGCCCTCGAGCAATAGCAGTTCGCTGGGATCCAGCGCAAAACTCAAGCCTTCAAAAAGGCAGCGGTCACCGCGGAACAACGTGAGGTCGTCACATGTTAACTTTGCGGTCAATGCCTTACGTCTCGTCGACAATCACAGACAGTGATGTTTAATTCTCCGGATATATTAGAATTTCAATAGCTTACGGACATTATTTAATAACTTTTATAAAAGATCGCCGTGTCCTTTTGATCCACAAAGGATCCCTTGATTGTGGTTTGTAAGTATCAATGCGCGGTCGTAGACTGGTCGGTCCGGTCGAAGATTGACATAAAAAAGACACCGGGGCTCAAGACTACCGAATTTAACGCATCAACAGTGATTGCGAGAACAACTTATGGATCTAGGCGCGGCAGGCCTGAACGAACAACCATTCCGGACTCATGGCAGGCCGCTGTCGACTGTCGCCTACGCATCCCAATCGGATGCGCTCAAAGTCCTCGCAGAAACCTGCACCACACCGCACGGCCTTAGCTTGCTACAAGGCCCTGCGCTATCGGGCAAAACAACTGTGATCCGCCAATTTGTCGACGCAATGCCTGAGGAATCTTCAGTCGCCGTCGTCGATGGTGACGGTCTCAACACCATGGGCCTTTTTGAAGCCGTTCTGCGTCAGTTCGGCTACGTGCTCGATCACAGCTCGACCAGTGAGCTGCTCGCAATGTTGCGAGTATTCGCGCTGCAACAAACGGCTAAACACGCACCGCCGTTGCTGATTATCGAGAACATGCATGCCCTCAATCCCAGTGCATTGCGAGCATTGTGTGAGCTCGCCAGTTTGAATTATCGCGGCACGAGCGCACTGAAGATCGTACTTATGAGTGACCGATCTCTGTTATCGATCATCAAGTCGCCGGCCATGAAAAGTATCAACAGAAGGTTGACCAGGGACTTTCACTTGCGCCCAATGGGTAATTCTGAAGCGATGGATTTTCTGTACGCGAAACTTCGCGCGGCTGGGTGCGTCATACCCGAATTCATATTTCCGGCCTCAGTTTGCACAGATTTATGGCGCGCCTCAGGCGGCTGGCCCGGCATTCTTGATCGCATTGCACTGTTGTCATTGGCCAAAGCAGAAACGCTGCCCGTTTCTTCAGAACAGGTGGAACGCCCCGTGTTGCCGCGCGGTACGTGGGACAGCACGAGTTTCGTCGAAGCTCAGCAAGAAACCAGCGCGCCACCGGAGCCGCCGACACTCTACGTGTCATTTGATGGCGAAACCTTGCATGAATTGACGTTCGACAAGCAGCGATTTTTGATCGGGCGATCAGAGCACAATGACGTGCCGATTTCGAGCAAGTTCATCAGCCGCCATCATGCATTGCTCGTGCGACATGGCAGCGCGACATTGCTGATGGATTTGAACAGCACGAATGGCACGTTCGTAAACTCGCGACGAATTTCGAATCATGTGTTGCTGCACGACGATGTCATTACCGTTGGCAATCATCGCATCAAGTTCAATGACCCGCATGCCACTTCGCGTGACTCACTGGACGCCATAGAATTTGCGGATACGGTAATCATGAAATCTCTCGATGACATGCGCGAGTTACTCGCGCAGGAAAACACCGCAGTCATGCCGGTGACACTGACGGAAAATTTGCCAACGTCGGGTATCTAATCCGGGCTAGCCGTAAAATTTTTCCTTGAAGTGTTTGCGACACATGGAGACATAGCGATCGTTGCCGCCAATCTCGATCTGCGATCCTTCACGTATCGTATTTCCACTCTCATCAAACCGCACAACCATCGTGGCTTTCGCGCCGCAGTGGCAGATCGCCTTGAGTTCTTTGAGGTTGTCTGACCAGGCCAGCAGGTATTTGCTGCCCTCGAACGGCTCGCCCTGAAAATCGGTGCGCAACCCGTAGGCAAGCACAGGAATATTGAGCTTGTCGGTTACTTCGCCAAGCTGGAATACCTGTTCTTTGGTCAGGAACTGAGCCTCGTCGATCAATACGCAATGCAGGTCATTGTTCTCGCAATACTTTTCAACGACTTTCAACAAATCGTCCGCCGGTCGAAACGCAGTTGCTTCTGCCTCGATGCCGATACGCGACGTAACCTTGCCAACGCCAAACCGATCATCGAACTCCGGTGCAAGAACCATCGTGTTCATGCCACGTTCTCTGTAGTTGTAGCTGGACTGAAGTAATGCAGTCGATTTGCCCGCATTCATCGACGAATAGTAAAAATAGAGCTTCGCCATCAGGAATTCACGTTGATCCGCGTATTATTGTGACTGGAAACCCGATAGTGCCGCAACACGGTCAGTATCTCTAGGCTTCATGTTCAAGGCCGGGGCCGCCGAACACCAGGAATCAGTTCAGGTGTTTGACGATACGGCGAAAAGTGTGACGACGTGGCTCGATGCAGCTTCTGCACAGCGACCGCGGCGTGTGTCGCTTCGATAGTACTTGTGGCACCGGTGTGACTTTTCCGGCGCGAAAACAGCGGCTGCAAATGACAAGGTCTGACAACATCCCGAGTAATCGGTAATCGATCTTGCCGTGCGCGTTGGCAGCCTTCATTGTGAATCTCCGTGGGACCGGATCTTTTGTCCCAAATCACACGAAGAAAGTCCAGTAACTTATTGGATTTTATTAAAAACTGTGAAGGCGTTATCACTTGTCTTGGGCGATATCACGGAAAAGCGTCGTTGCTCTTGCGGACCCGATAATTGCAAGCCGGAGTTTTCCTGGCACCAGAGATACTCGATGAATGTTATGCACGAGGATCGTGAAAAATGTTCTGCCGCGGGCATGGATGAATTCATCGACAAACCAGTTACTCGTGCGCGGCTTGAGGAAGTGTTATCAAAATGCAAGTTGCGACACGTTGATGACCTGACAACCATGGGCAAGCCCGTCTGCATAATGCTGATCGACGACGACGAACTCGAACACGAGATCGCCCAACGCGCATTAAAAGACAAAGATCGCTGGCAGTTGGTAGGGGCGACTTCAGCTGAGGCGGGCCTCGAGAAACTGAAGAGTCTGACGCCAACCGTCATTCTGGTGGATAACCGCATGCCCGGGATTGGCGGTCTTGAGGCGATATCCAGGATTCGTAAATTGTCGAGATTCGACGATACCCTGGTGTTCATGTGCACGGGTGCAGATCAGACCAAGGAAATGATGCAGGAACTCAAAAAACTCAGGGCGGGTTACTTCTTGAAAAGCGATCTCAGTGGCGCGAAATTCCCCGCCAAACTCGACAGTCTTCTGAACGATTCAACGAGTCATATGTCATCGAAGCGGGTGGCTTGATCGCTCAAATTACTAGTGCCTGTATTTATAAGCAGGCTGATATCGTGAACTACATTCCCTCAACAAGCGGAACGAACAAAGCCAGCTGCGCATCAATCTCCGCGTCCATCTTGTTCTCGAGTTGATAAAAACGAGCGACTTTCAACGCCGGCAAGACTTGTCGGAACCGCTCCAGAAAACTCTCCTGCACCTTGAGCAAATCGCCTTTTATTTCGAAATAATCTTTAATAAGATCTTCCGCATACGCATCGGTCAAGTCACCTTCACGATTTCGCCTGACAAATTCCGCGATCATCTCGGTCTGTCGATCACGAACGGCCAAAATCTCCTTACGGTAATTATCGTAGACCGGCCAGAAACCGGTGAATTCGTCCTCAGATATATGCAGATCTTCACGGATGATGTCTGCGCGACCCACCTGGAGTAACGCGCGCGCGTTAGCGAGTTCCTGGTTTCCAGGAATGCTCGATTCCGAGCTCTGGCCGAGCACAACGGTACTGCATAGGAGAGGCAGCAGCGCGAGGATATATCGTTTGGTAATGAACCTCATTTATTATGCTCCATGATGAGAATCGAAACGGGAACCATTGTTGGGGTAGACTGCCATTCCTGACAGTCGTTCTCCGGGTCCGCGAGAAAGAGGAACAGATTGATGTTGACGTCCGATCACCAAACTTGCAAGAGCAACACGCTCCCGGCCTTGTCAATATTGGCACTCGCCTCCCAATTTTTTTACGGCTGTACAACCGTCGAGACCCAGAGTTTTAATGTCGTAAAAAGTGGTAACGTCGATTCAGCACTAATCGCGGCAGGTGCCGACTTCAGCAAATATGATCAGCTGCTCGCCGAAGATATGGGCATCTTTTTTCCGAAGGACTCTTTCACGCCACCAGAAGACATCCAGCGTTTGCGGCAGATTTTTCGCAGCGCCTTCCTCAACGAGCTGCAAGACTACTCGATCGTGAGCACTGCAGGTCCATCCACGATGAAAGTTCAAGCCACATTGATCGATTTGCGAAATGCGACGCCAGGCACAATGATGAGTTTGAATTCAGAAATTCGGGACATTGCGTCGCCGGGAAAATTATTGTTCCTAATGGAAATGCGTGACTCCGAATCCGATGCCATCCTCGCGCGTGCAGCCGACAGCGCTCAGACCCCCTCTTTCACCACTGCTAAAGGCATCACCACAGACTGGACGAGCGTTGAAGACGCTGCCCAACACTGGGCTGTGCTATTTCGTCAGTTCCTCGATCAAAATCTTTCGCACTGATCGATCAGAATCTCACTATTCGGCGGGCTCCATCTGGCCTTCGAGTACTTCTCGCAATCGGCTGGCCCAATATTTCGCGACGCGCCGAACCTCCGCTCTATTCGTCACCCGGTTCGAACGAGTGAATTCCATTGACCCGCTCTCGGCAGCACGTCGATCCACAGCGCGCGCAAAAATCGCATCAGTAACGGAATCACGAATTTCGAGCACAAGAGTCGCCTCGCCCACCCGACTCAGATAGATTTCCGTATTGCCGATCGGTTCTTCTGGCACGTACGAAACGACATCGAGGAGGGCGCCCTTAATCAGCAACACATCTGGACCGCGTTCATCAACGATCGTAAAGCGCTCACTTTTTCCCAGCTCCTCGAGGAATGCTTCGGCCATGTATCTGCGCAATCGTTGCTTTTGCTCTTCGGTCACCTCGAAATGTCCGCCTGACGATCTCGAGTAGAACAATCGACCGGATTCGCCACCGGGGCGATATTCGATTCCGGCGCCCGCAATCATTATTTTCGAATATGGCGACAGATCGACTCCAGGTCTCGCCCAGGCTTTATCCGCCCGACTATTCTGCACCTCATGAAGCCCATCAAATGTGACTTCGGCGTCCGGGCTCGTGTCAATCGTTGGAGTTGCCGTCGAACATCCGGCGATAATCGCCACAAGTAGTGCCACACCAGTTATTCGGCAAACTTCAGAGATCGGTTGAAAATGCATTAGTATTTTCCTGTTGTTTTTTGCCCGTGTATGGTATCCAGTCCGCCAAAGTATAACATTTGACCTCCGGGAGACTAAAGTGCCGTTCCTGCATCGACTGAACCTGATTGTGCTGTTGTCAATGGTATTTTTTGCAAACGCTTGTTCGACATCCGCCGGCGTCATGAGTTCCAATTCTGATTCACCTGCTGGCGATTCGTCGTTCCGAAATTTTCTTGTCGTCGGAATTTCGGACAACTACAACAACAGGGCTCATTACGAACGCACAGTAGTGTCGCAATTAAGAAGTCGTGGCGCGTCGGCGACCGCGTACTATCAAGCTGTCGGCGGCAACAAGCCAATCAATCGCGACGCCGTGCGCGACGTTCTTGAAGGGAGTTCTTACGACGCAGTTCTCGTAACGCGTGTTTTAGATCGGAGTTCCGAACTCGAAGTCAAGAGTGGAACGGCAACGGCAAAAGTCACGCGCCGGAATGACAAACCACTTGACTTTTTTCGCTATGACTACGAAGAGTTGTACATACCGGGAACGATTGAAGTGCGCACAGACGTGAATCTTGCCATCGAACTTTACAGAGCTACCGACCAAAACCTGGTTTGGTCAACGGAGATATCGAAAACGGGTGCAGACAACGTCGGCAAATTGATCGACGACGTCGCGGAGGATGTTGTGCGGCGACTACATCGGGACAAGCGCATTGCCAAATGATTTGCGCACGAGCTTCGCGCGAATCTCAGAAGTCCCAGCCCAATGACGTAATGATGCCGTAGTCGTTCTTTTCCGCATCCACGACAATCGGGTCGCTGTCATAGCTGTCATAGAAACTCAGCTGCCAGAACAGGTCTTCGACCATTTCCCATTTGAGCTTGATTTCGAATTCGGCGCGAACTCGGCCTGTATCGGTGAGATTCGGGATGATCTGGAGATTGGTTGACAGATCCAATTCCGGCGAATCGAAACGAAACCAGTCCCAGTCCAATATTGCAAATGCTTCGAGCGTATCTTCATCAGACAGGTCACCGCTTACATTCTCCCGACTGACTTGAAGTCCGCCAACTATCTGCAGAGTCGTGCTATTTGATTGGCGCAGAATTCGGCCACCACCTACACCAATTGAAGTCCGTAAATCGAGTCCCAACTCATCATTACTCTCGAGTACTATCATCGCCCCGGATATCCAGCGATTGGGCCGCAACCGCGTGTAATTGATGGCAAGGCTCTGACGTTGGCTCGACTCATTGTCTTCACTGTCGGACGTAATTACGTCAATCTCCAATCCGAAAATTCGAGTTTCAGTGCGAAAATCCATGTCGAGACCGAATTGAATTTGCTGCACTTCACTGGCTTTTGCGTAATTGTAGCCCGCTGTAACATCACCATCGAGCCGATCGATACCATTCGCCTCGATCGGCGTCATCAATACAACTTCGTCTGTTTCAAGATCGACGGGGCCGGAGTCGGTTTCCACAACAATCCGTTTCTCGCCCGATGCGACGGATAGGTGGCCCAGGTAACGAACACCGTTTTCTGTCTCAACCTGGATGTTTTGACTGCTCCTAAGAGAAGCAACGTCATCCCATTCGATCGAGATCGTGTCGGTTGCCGCAGTCTTGAATCGCAACTTACCGCGCTCAAGCGACTTCATTTCTCCGGTCAGGCGATCGCCATTGACGATAATCACGACGTCTGTTTTGTCTGCCGCTACGGCAGGCACCGAAAAAACGATTAACGCCGCGATCAGGGGGCCGGTTGTCCGTCTCATGTGTATACCCGTTGTGTGTCAATCGTGATATTTTGTATTCTCGCACTGAACATATTCTAACGCAGAGTAAGACCTTTGATGCTGATGCGCCCCGTGCTGCTTATCTTGTTGCTATTTGTTCTGCTGACAATTGCCTCTTGTGCGCCAGATCAGGAAGAACTTCGACTGGTCACTCCATTCGCACCGATTGATCGAGCGATCGCCGAGGACCTGAGCGCACTGTTCGATTCAAACAGCGCTACACGCCTGATAGTGACAGGATCGTCTCTATCAGAGGAGGCAGCGCTCGACGCGGTTGCGTCAGGAATCGCAGACATCGCTTTGGTATCGAATAGCCTGCCGTTTCGCGACAACATCGCAACCGTGATGCCGCTGTATCCGACCGTGCTGCATATTGCATACAGAGAAGGCCGTGACGCATCGAGTGGCACAGCCTTGCTGGACGGTGCAAAGATCTACGCCGGACCTGCAGGTTCGGCTTCCCGAATGGTTTTTGATCGCATCGTTAACCGCATTGGACTAGCCGCTAGCGACTATGATTACGTTGCAGATCTGACCGATCATCCAGACGTTGTCATTATTTTTGCACCGATTTCCCCGGATCTTTTCGTGGACTATCCCGATTTTCGTCTGTTTAGCCTGGGCTCGCCCGAAACTATCGGCATGGGAACATCCATCGACGCCGTCGTATTACTGAACCCGCATTTTCGCTTATTTATTATACCGGCCGGAACGTATGGGAAGACGACGCCTGAGTCGGTCGTAACTATCGCCGTCGATAAAATTCTGGTCGCCCGGAGCGATCTGGACAGTTCGGTTGTGTACGACCTGATCAACGATATTTTGCGGCTTCGTCCTGCGTTGGCAGCAAAACGATCAGGATTGTTTCAACAGCTATCCGAGGACTTCGACACGAGCCGCTCAAGGTTTGTGTTGCACGCGGGAACGCAGGCGTATCTGCAGAGATCCGCGCCAACGATTTATGAACGTTATTCCGGTGTCGCAGAAGTCGCTGTGACATTGATAATCGCATTATTCAGTTTGTCACTGGCAGGAGTCAGAGTATTCAGGATGCGTCGAAAAAACCGCATCGATCGGTTCTATGCGGCCACGATCGCACTACGAAAGTCCGCGAGAAATGCAACGGACATCAATGAGCGAAAGCGACTAATTGCTGAAATACGTCGATTGCAAGATGAAGCCTTTGACTTGCTCGTTGATGAAAAACTCGCTGCAGACGAGAGCTTCCGGATATTCATCACGCTATCGAACGATGTCCTGCAACAAATGGGCGCGAGTGGAATTGACGATCACCTGTCGGACGTCTAGTCCCTAGCGGCGGCGCCGTTGGATTTTCCGTGTGCCCTGTGGCCGATTGAAACTGCCGGAGGCACTCCGATTGTTATAGCGTTGATAGCCACTGCTGCGCGCATTCATGCTGCGGTTCAATTCGCTGCGCCGATTCGAATCGAACGTTTGCCTGCTCCGCGTGCTGTCGTAGGTCCGATTCGACCAACTGTCCGCAGAACGCGCTGAACCGTAGCTATCGGCGAAGCCTCTCGAAGCAAGTGTTGACTGCACCTGTGACCGTGACGGCCGATCGGCCGGCAGTGACCGCGAACTGTTTTCTCGCTGATTCGCAATCGAACCTCGCGCCTGATCAATCTGCGCCGCACGCTCGTCGGGCACCTCGACCTTGTTCCAGCCGTCACCACTGTTTTGATGCCAACCGTCATCATCGCGTCGGTAAACCTGGCCGTCTTTGCCAGCGTACAGGTCACCATTTGCAGTGCGACCAATTGCAGCACCAGTACCCTCGCCTGTCTGTCCGGCAATTATTACCCCCTGCTCGTTCCTGACCGAACGAGTGGTCAGACTTTGATCGCCGCGCTGAAACTCACCCGATCCGGTGATTTGATCGCCACTGCGTTGACGGTCTATCTGGCCTGTCGTTCCTTCCGATGTACGAAACTCTGTCGACCGGGAATTCTTGTCCCACTCGCTTTGCGTCTGAATCCACTTGTCGTTATGCGTAACCAGCGACTCGCCCCAACCACCCTTCTCGCTTGAGTAGCGGTTGGTGGCGATACCAGTGCCCGTGCGCGGATTGTACGCAACCCCTCTTCCAGCGATTTCGTTGCTATCCCAGACGGCTTGGCCGCGTGCATAGGCGCCGGTACTGGGATTGTAGGAAGCTGCGCGACCGTAACCACCATACGGACCGTAAACGCTCGCTGAGCGACCGTACATGCCTGTGTTCGGGTTGTACCAGGCCGATGCACCGTAGCTGTAGGGATACGGGTAGTAATACGGGTAATACGGGTAGCCGCCGTACGGGTAATAGCCGTAGTACGATGGGTAATACCAGCCACTGCCGTACATCGCGACGCCAAAACTGACGTGAACGCTGAAGTAGCCACTGGTGTATCCCGTCGACACAGAATCATCATCGCTGTCATACACGTGCACGTGTGTCACGTGGTACGACGGTGAGGACGGCGGAATTGAATATATTGCCGCGGGAATCGTGTCCGTGACCAGCCAGGGCCCATCGGTGGTCGTCGCCACATACCAGACTGCGTTGTCACAGAGGTAATACTGCTCACCGACCTTGAGAATATCGTTGTAGCTATTGACGGCTCTGTCGACACCCGTGCCCGGAATCGCCTCGAATATTGGTTCGCCTTGAAAAAATACATTAACCTTTTCACCGGCATCCCGACTGACGGTTGCTTTGCGCGGGATAGTCGCCTCCAGAACCGCCAGCCGTGCTTCATCCGTATTCGGCACTGCAGCCAGTACGTGGCCTTTTGTATGATCCGGTCTGATGGCAGCAAACGCATCGGGCAACTCCGCCACATGCTGCCAGGGTCCGTGCAAGTCATCGGCCAGAAACCATCGTCCCGACACGAGGTAATAGAACTTTTTGTCATATCGGAACAGGTCACTTTCGGTGTCAGTAACGTACTCGAGGCCCGGGCCCCCAACTGTGCGGAGACTCGGCGCGCCCTCAGTCACAATCAGTTCGGCCGGTCGATCACTGACAAACACGGTCGGCACGGCATTGTCGCCCTTGGCTGGCGGGTTCGCAGCTTTCACTTCTGCCCAATTTTCGTCATCGGGCAGCTTCTTGAAATCGCCAGGCAGCCGGCTATCGTAGCGCCAGTTACCGCTCAGTTCGTCGTTCTTGAGCCAACGATCCCCATTGCGTAGATACCATTCCTTGTCCTTGTAGCGAAACAGATCCCAATTCGTGTTGACGACATATTGCAGCCTCGTATCCGGTAGCGGCGCCAGCAACGGCTCTCCATCCGTCATGACCAGTATCGCGGGCGTACTCGAATAGAAAATTGGTGGCGGCTCGAACGAAAGACCTTTTTCTTCGGCTACCGATACATCCGGCGCGATGTAGGTCAGGATTACATCGAGTGGTACGTACTGGGTGCGATTTTGTAGTGCTGCCCTGACGATTGCGTCAAGCTGCTCACGACGAGCCGCATCGGGAACCGGAAAGCTCGTGACAGTAATATTAATGTTCTCGACTGCCACGACCCGTAACTCGAGATTTGGGTCCGTGTCGGCAGTGAACTCAGCCACGCCGTAAACCGGTTCACTCTCGCCTGTGGGCGTTACCGCTACCGCGAGACGCGCTTCGAGCTTGGCGAAATCCTTCCAGGTATCAATTTGCGGCGTGTATACGACCACTGCGCCGGCATCACTGGTCAGCGTGCGAGGAAAGGTAAGCGGTTCCGGCGGCGCGACTGTGTCTTCGCTGTCGGCATCCTGTGCAGCTGTCGGCAATGCGCCGATAACCAAGGCCATTGCTGTCGCAGCCACGACAGCTCTCGAAAAAGAGTTCATCGATTTACCTTGCTGATGTACTAATAACTAGGAGGGTGGAAAGCCTGCGACGATAGCATCAACAGCAGCCTTGATAGTCCCATCCAGGTTTTCTCTATCCGACTCGTTGATTGTCTTGGTCGCAACGCTGTGCCACACGGGGCGCCGCTCCTTAACGTCAAATATGTCGACGGCGAGCATGCCTTTCGTATATTGCCGAACTGTTGTCTCGGTAGCACCATAGCCATAGTAGGCGCCGCCCCAGCCCCAATGGCCATGGCGACCCATGCCATAGCCTGCCGACATGCTCGGATACGAATCGACCTTGATCTCCTCTCGCGATCCGATCGTAAAAGAGATCGCGAAATCTGCTGATTTCGCTTCGGCAACCCACCGATAGCCCTTTGCGACCAATGCATTCTCTAAGGCAGAAATGATGCGTGGCTCGAGCAATGGATTGACAGTTGCGACTGACGTCGATACTTTCATCGGATTCTTGGAAATCCACGCAAATGTTTGATAATTAGAGAAATCATGACCAGCATCGTGATCATGCGTTGCCTCGAATGTCGACGCACATCCCGCGAGTACTGCGCAGGCCAAAACTGCGCCCAGCAATCCTATTCTTATTGTCATTGTATTTGTCCTTTTCATATTTGTCCTTTTCATGTAGGGTCGCCCGTCGGCCGATTTGGACTGACGTTAGCACTAATCATTCGTCGGTGTTGAACCATATGCTGTTAACCTATTTGCAAGAACGATACTAATAAAGGTGATTTCTATGAGCGATCTCAAGTTTGCATGCACCCTTTTTGTCATGATGTTTCTCGCCGCGTGTGGCGGTGAAAATGGCGCAGGAACCTATAGCACTGACTCATCGAAGACTGGCGAATTCTCAGTCTCGGACTCCGGCGTCAAAACCAAGAACGTCGAAGGCTTCGGCGGCGTAATCGCTGAAAGTTACTCAGACTCCCAGGAGTGGTGGGCCGAAGAAGAACTGCCCAATGAAGATGCGCCCAATGTCATCATCTTCCTGCTCGACGATGTTGGTTTCGCACAGGTTGGCAGCTTTGGCGCTCTGATTAATACACCAAACATCGACGCGCTCGCCGACAACGGCCTGCGCTACAACAATTTCCACACCACAGCGCTTTGCTCACCATCGCGCGCGACATTGATGGCCGGTCGCTTTCCGCACTCGATCGGCTTAGGCAGCCACGCCCTGACAGCCATGGGTTTCCCGGGCTATAACGCGATCATGCCCGAGTCGGCAAAATCCGTAGCAAACTACCTGCAAGGTGAAGGCTACGTAAATTATGCACTCGGCAAATGGGACCACACACCACTTTACGAAGTGTCACAGGTGGGACCGTTCGACCGCTGGCCCA
>JADFKA010000302.1 GCA_022565135.1 Pseudomonadota bacterium | reverse complement strand
CCAGTCGGTGCGGATTCGATGCACAGAAGTTATGCAGCAGGCGAGGCGCGCTCCATCGACAAAGTGCGCACAATCGCGGACAGCCTCGGGGCACCATTCGCGTCGCCGTATTCCTTTGCGCTGTGTCGGCAAAATGTAGATAAGCTCGTGATGGTAGATGACGATCAGCTGCGCGCATCCATGGGCTTTTTATTTCAATCGTTGAAGATCGCTGTCGAGCCGGCGTGTGCGGCGAGTACGGCCGCACTCCTTGGGCCGCTTCGCGACGAATTAACCGGTCGTAAGATTGTTCTGACATTGTGTGGCAGCAATATTGATTGGGAAACGTTTGCCGAGCAGGCGACCTTCGAGACCGATGATGTTAGTTGATGAACTCAAAGCGATAGTCGGAGCAGATGGCTGGACGACCGACGCGGATGAACTCGAGCCTCACGTCACGGAATGGCGCAACAGGGCGCGCGGCAAGGCGCTGATCATGGTGTCTCCCGCATCAACGGCCGAGGTAGCCGCTGTCGTCAAGGCATGCGCCGGGGCTGGCGTTGGCATCGTGCCTCAGGGCGGAAATACCGGTCTTTGTGGCGGCGCGATTCCCGACAACAGCGGCAGACAAGTACTGCTGTCGATGTCCGGTCTTGACGAGATTCGTACGATTGACGCTGGCGATTTCTCGATGGTGGCGGAGGCCGGTTGCGTGTTGGCAGACGTACAGGAGGCCGCGCGACGGATCAATCGCCACTTCGCGGTGAGTCTTGCTGCCGAAGGCAGTTGCCAGATCGGTGGCAATCTTGCGACCAATGCCGGGGGCATCAACGTCATTCGCTACGGAACGGCCAGAGCGCAGGTGCTGGGGCTGGAAGTCGTATTGGCTGATGGCACTATCTGGAATGGCTTGAGATCCCTGATTAAGGATACGGCGGGATACGATATGAAACAGCTGTTTCTTGGCAGTGAAGGAACCCTGGGCATCATAACCGCTGCGACCCTGCGGCTGCATCCAGATCCCGGCGACATGACGACAGTGTTTGTAGCGCTGCGTTCGGCTGATCAGGCTGTGGCATTACTGGTTCGCGTTCGCGAGAAACTGCCGGATGGCATTCAGTCATTCGAACTGATGTCCGAACGCGCATTGCGGTTTGTTGAACGTCATATACCAGGCACGACATCGCCATTCGATATCGTACATTCGTGGTATGTGTTGTTCGATGTCGCGACAGGCACTCACGGCAGCGCTATTGAAGAGGTTCTGGCCGACGCCATCGAAGATGGCATCGCGAGCGACGCGATCATTGCAAAAAATACGCAGGAAGCGCAGCGGTTGTGGCGACTGCGGCATTCGATTTCCGAAGCACAAAAACACGAGGGCGTTAGCCTGAAACACGATATCTCGGTGCCTGTTGGCCGCATTGGAATTTTCCTGCAACGGGCACAAGAACTGCTCGATACTATGATGCCACGGGCAAGACTTGTCGCATTTGGGCATGTCGGCGACGGCAATCTGCACTACAACGTGTCGCAACCGGCGGATGTGAACGCCGATGAGTTTCGGGCCGATGGTACCGCGGTAACTGAGGCAATTTATAAACTGGTCGTCGAGTTGGGTGGCAGTATTAGCGCGGAGCACGGCATCGGCGTCTTCAAGAAAGACGCGCTGCAGCGATTTCGTAGCCCGGTAGAGCTCGATCTGATGCGCACCCTGAAACTCGCCCTGGACCCCCGGAATACGCTTAATCCTGGCAAGGTAATCTGACGACTGGTTCCACGAGAGGGCTTGACCAAAACGCTAGACTACGACCAGATAGCATCCATCCCTGCGGCCAGCGCCGACAGAGCGGCGGTCGTGAGACACTATGAACGCAGAATCTGAGAAAATGCGCGAGACATTTGTTGACCAGTTGTCGACATTCGAAGCTCGTCTCGACAGCAAAATCAATGATGTCAATATGCTGGCCGATATCCAGGTGGCGATCGGCCACTTGCTCAGCGCCAATGATAGTAATGAAGCTGCGATCAGGCGCATCCTTCAGGATCGCTATGAGAGCGGCAATCTTCGCAAGGAAACGTTCCAGCTCGTCAAGTCCATGCTCGATCGCTATGTGACCGAGCAGCTCCCGACCAGTCCGAATACCGCCGCAACGAGCAATGACTTGGGTAACGACGACGATCTCGAATCGACGATGATAATCCCAATGGATGCAAGACTTAAGGCCCGAACGGCCGAAGACCGAGTTCAGGTCGGTTCCGTATTGCGTGACCGCTTCATGCTGCAGGAGCGCGTAGCCGGCGGCAGCATGGGTGTCGTCTACAAGGCATTGGATCAACGGCTTGTGGAGGGAAATGCAAGCGATCCGTGGGTCGCGATCAAGGTACTTTCACCGCAACTCGCAGCGAATGAGCAGGCATTGCGTGCATTACAGCAGGAGGCAGCTAAAGGCCGATGCCTGACGCATCCGAACATCGTGCGATTCATAGACCTCGATCGTGACGACGATTTGTATTTCATCGTCATGGAGTGGCTGGACGGAAGAACGCTTGCCGAAATTCTTGACGCACCGGGCTGCGG
>JADFKA010000301.1 GCA_022565135.1 Pseudomonadota bacterium | reverse complement strand
CGCACGGTTCCTCGCGTTGTTGCCCTATACCGACCGACACTAACGCGGAGTACGAGTCGTGCAGTCGGTAGCCACGTGGCTGGTTGCCCGGCCACAAAATGCCATTTTGGCGCTGGCAGCAACATTGCTGCTGCCGCTGCTGCAGATAGTGAGTGGTGCCATAATGGTATTGCTCGTGTTGCGCCACGGTGTGCGTCTTGCGGTAATCGAGGGTGCTATCGCTGGCCTGTTTCTGGTGGCGGTTGCACTTGTGGTGGGGGCGCCGGTAACGCAGATCGCGGTCAGTATTGTTGCCACATTGTTGCCGGCACTGTTGCTGGCCGTGTTGTTGCACGCGACACGGTCGCTCGCATTGACGATGCAGGTGTCTGCGATCCTGGCTGCGCTGGCGATGTTGGTGTTTCAGCTCGCCGTTGATGACATCGTGGCTTTTTGGGAGCCGGTCATGGCGATGCTGGTGGAGTGGACCCGGGACAACAACCTGCATATGCAGGCTGAGTTTTTAGTTGCCGATCCGGCGATGACCGCCGAGATGATGACTCTGGCCACTGTGCTGACGCGATGGACGATATTCGCGGTGTATTTGTTGCTCGGCTATCGGATTTTTACGGGTCTGCCGGGAGCAACCGAAAATTACGGCCGGTTTTGCGATTTGAATTTTGGTCGCGTGATTGCGCTGATAATGGCATTGGCGTCATTGATCGCGTACGCAAGCGATGCGGCCTGGTTACAGAATGTTGCAGTCGTGCTGTTCATGAGTTTTTGGCTACAGGGGCTGGCCATTGTGCACTGGATGCACGTTGACAGGAATCTGCCATTATTCGTGGTGATCGCAACCTATGTTCTCATGCTGATTTTGCATGTGTTTTTGGTTCTGGCGTTGGCGGTACTGGGCTATACGGATGCGTGGTTTCGCTACCGCCGCGCGACACGACAACAGTAGGTGAAGGATTTTTAAATGAACATCATTCTTTTGGATAACATCGAGAACCTTGGCAATATCGGGGACCTCGTGAAAGTTAAAGCAGGTTATGGTCGGAACTTCCTGATTCCTCAGGGAAAAGCAACGCTCGCTACGCCTGAAAACATGAAGGCAATTGACTCGCGGCGCGCGGAGCTCGAGCAAGCGGCTGCCGAAGAGCTTGCCAGCGCAAATGACCGCGCCAAGACGATCAATGGTATGGAGCTCGTCATAACCGCCAATGCGGGGAGCGAAGGCAAACTTTTCGGCTCGGTTGGACCGATTGATATTGTGCAGGCATTTGGCAACGTACAGGTCGAAGTGGAGCGCAGTGAAGTGCGCATGCCGGATGGCCCGATTCACGAGCTCGGCGAATTTGCGATCGGAGTGCATTTGCACACTGATGTTAACGCCGAGGTCACAATAAGAGTCGTCGCCGAAGAATAGGGCGGCGGCATCCTGGGCGCACGTGTGATAAATTGAGCCTCGCGTTTTGTTTGCCTGAGAGAGCCTGAATATGGTTCGAGCGTTGGATGATGGAGTATTAGTCGGGGGTGCAGAGCACCTCAAGGTGCCGCCTAACTCCATTGAAGCCGAACAGTCATTGCTCGGCGGGCTTATGCTCGATCATGAATCCTGGGACAAGATCGCGGATGTCGTCACGGTTCATGACTTTTACCGCAAAGACCACCGCCTGATATTCGCCGCTATTGCGAGTCTGTCCGACGCGGCCAATCCCTGCGATGTCGTGACCGTATCGGAACATCTCGATAACCGCGGCGAACTCGAAGAGTCCGGTGGCCTCGAATACCTCGCCACGCTCGCGAACGAGACCCCGGGGGCGGCAAATGCCAGGGCCTATGCCAAGATCCTGCGCGAGCGCTCAATGCTCAGAGCGCTGATCAGCGTGGGCAATGAGATCAGTGGCAGCGCGTTTTCGACCGAGGGTCGCAGTGCGGCAGAGCTTGTCGACGCAGCCGAAAGGCTGGTGTTTGAAATTGCGGAATCGGGGTCGAGAGGCCGGTCTGGTTTCAAGGCGCTGAAACACATTCTGCCCGACGCCGTCGATCGCATCGATGTGCTACATCAGTCTGAAGGCAACATCACCGGAATTCCGACCGGTTTTACCGAGTTCGACAAACTCACTGCAGGCCTGCAACCCGGTGACCTGATCATTATCGCAGGCCGGCCGTCGATGGGTAAGACGACGCTTGCCGTGAATATCGCCGAAAATGCAGCAATCGGCTCTAAGATTCCGACGGCGCTTTTTTCGATGGAAATGCCGGCGCAGCAGCTCGCATTTCGCATGATTTCATCGCTCGGACGTGTGGATCAGACACATTTGCGTACCGGCACATTTCCCGACGAAGACTGGTCGCGTATCAATACCGCTGTGCAACTCATGTCGGAGGCGCCGATTTTCATCGACGACACACCGGGATTATCACCGACCGAAATTCGAGCGCGGTCCAGACGCTTGCAGCGCGAACATGGCCTGGGGCTCATCGTCGTCGACTACCTGCAGCTGATGTCTGTACCGGGCAGCAAAGAAAATCGTGCGACAGAGATCTCGGAGATATCGAGATCGTTGAAGGCGTTGGCCAGA
>JADFKA010000300.1 GCA_022565135.1 Pseudomonadota bacterium | reverse complement strand
ACTTAATCCAAGCACCGCAAAGGTTGTCGCTTGCGCCGCGGAAATAGATGGCGCCGAACTGGATGTGGTTGTTTTTTCTGATTCTGCGTCGGATGTTGCGGTGCAAGCCGCTAAACTTGATTCCATCAGCCGTGTGTTGACTGTCGACAGTGTCTCGAGCAAAAACGCGCTTGCGGCAATGATTGCGCCGCAGATGGTGGCGATAGCGGACGGCTACAGCTACTTGTTCGGCCCATCAACGACGTTCGGCAAGGACCTGATGCCGCGGGTCGCTGCGCTGCTTGGTGTTAACCAGATTAGCGACATCATGAGCGTTGAGGGTAGCCATACATTCAAGCGTCCGATTTATGCAGGCAATGTTGTATTGACCGTCAAAGCACCTGCCGACAGACCTGTCGTCGCTACCGTGCGAACGGCTTCCTACCAGGCGGTCGGCAGCGATAATTCAGCGGCTGTCGAAAATATTGAATGCACGGTGGAGCTGCCAACGCACACGCGATTTGTCGAGTTGAAATCGGCTTCATCCGACAGGCCCGATTTGCAGACTGCGGCAAGAGTCGTGTCGGGCGGGCGCGCGCTTGGCAGCTCGGAAAATTTTGGAATTATTTTCGCCCTCGCCGACAAGCTCGGTGCGGGCGTTGGGGCGTCACGAGCCGCTGTTGACGCTGGATACGTCCCCAACGAGATGCAGGTGGGTCAGACGGGCAAAATAATTGCACCGGCCCTGTATGTCGCGATCGGCATTTCCGGTGCGATTCAGCACCTGACGGGAATCAAGGACGCGGGAACGATCGTCGCCATCAACAAGGACGGCGAAGCACCGATCTTCGAGGTGGCTGACATAGGCCTCGTCGGCGATTTGTTCACACTCGTACCTGAATTTACAGCTGCGTTGAAATAAGCCGCGGCCAGCACGTTGTTCCATCTCGTCCGGAGCTCAACGCGACACGGGAATTACGCGCGGTGCCAAATTAAGGCGCGGTCGGCGTGTTTATGATCGGAAGTAAAGCGCAGCGCAGCGAGCCATGACGATAATAAATACGCCGACCGCGCCTTATTGCGACTAGCGGGCTAAAGATTTTCGAGAATGGCCTCGGCCTTGCTGACCTCGAACTGCCCCGCTGCTTCGACCGCAACGTGTGTGGCAACGCCGTCATCGACAATCAGCGCGAATCGCTGCCCGCGCATGCCCATACCGGATCCTGTCGCATCCAGCTCGAGTCCGAGGGCCCGTGCATAGTCACCGTTGCCGTCGGCGAGCATGATGACCTTGTCGCCGACGCCACGATCTTTACCCCACGCGTGCATGACAAAGACGTCGTTGACGGCCATGCAGGCAATCGTGTCGACGCCTTTCGCGGCCAGAGCATCGGCCTGATCAATAAATCCTGGCAAGTGGTTCTTCGAACACGTCGGCGTAAATGCGCCCGGCACAGAGATCAGAACCACTTTTTTCCCTGAATACAATTCGTCAGTGGATAATTCGCCGGGGCCGGAATCTGTCATGATACCGAAACTACCCGAAGGCATTTTATCGCCCAGTTGTACCGTCATTATATTGTTCCTCGATCCGGGCTAGTAGTCGTTATCGCCAACATGGACGATCAGGCCGTCGAGTTCCTCCTTGACCTCGATCTGGCAGGTCAGGCGGCTGTTTGATTTTCGCTCATACGCGGCATCCAGCATACTGTCTTCCATGTCGTCCATGGTCGGTATGCGGTCCATCCACGCCGCGTCGATATAACTGTGACAGGTAGCGCACGCGCAGGCCCCACCACACTCCGCAATAATGCCGTCAATATCATTATTGATCGCACCTTCCATGACGGAATAGCCGGATTCCACTTCAACTTCGTGGCGTGTCCCGTCTTGTGTGATATAGATAATTTTCGGCATTGAATTGGCTATATAGATTTTAGCATTGCGCACATCTGGAGCGATGACGATCAGTCAGTCATCATTTCGATTATGGTTTCAGGAGTGGGACTCGCGAGGGTCAGGCTATTATACTCTGCCGCTCCTCGCGCGCTTCTCCACCAGTTCCTGGCGTTTCTTGCGAGCAGCGTCCTCTGCCAGGCGAATTTGCTCATTTCTCGCAATATCAGCGTTGATAACAATGATCCATTGGTTCGCTGTCCGTCTGGAGCGTGATGTGCGTGATGCGACGCGGAAGGATCTGATTGCCGATGTATATTGTTGCAAGTTATACAGGCACATACCGAGCGAGATCTGGGCGTAATCGACACTCTTGAGATCGCCCTTGCGCAGAGCTGTACGCACCGACGTCGCGCAGTCGGAATACTGACCGGTATTCAGGTAGGCATTGCCCAGACGCAGATCCAGCTCCCCGTCATCAGTGAGCTGCGCCGCCGCAGTGAGTGCAGGTATGGCTTTTTCGTCTTCCATTGCGAGCGTCCATGCCTGCGACAAAAGGCGATAGTTCTTTGCATTCTTGGCTACTCGACCGGCGGCCATTTCCTTTTCAATCAGTTTCGCAGACGCATACGGTACTTCACGCTGCAAGAAAAGCTGTGCCATTGTCACAAGTTCAGATTCTCTTTCCAGCATGCCCTGTGTGTGTGCTGCACC
>JADFKA010000299.1 GCA_022565135.1 Pseudomonadota bacterium | reverse complement strand
TCCGGTTTGGGTCACAAGCAGCCTGTCAGCAGTTTATCACTTGGGCGGCTGCTTTCGGCCACAAGCGGACGATCGTAAACCTTATAAGGGGAGATCACGTGTGCTAACGTCAGCCGGAAAATACTATATCCTTTTCGACATCTGCGAGAATTCAAATGAGAACTGATCAATTAACATTCCGCACTGCATTGCCGCTCGTATTGCTGGCTTTTTTTGTGATTTCGTGCAGCAGCGAAGAAACGGATTCGACATCAACGGAAACGACGACCGACTCGTCTGTTGAAACGCAAGTGTCCGGGCTCTTACCGCATCAGCAGATGGCCAAAGATTTCTTGCGTGAACTCATCGAGATCGACACTACACAAAGTACTGGCAGTACGACGGTCGCCGCTGAAGCGATGGCCGCGCACCTGATTGCAGCAGGATTTGCGGCGGAAGATGTGCAGGTGCTTGGGCCGTCCGACAACAGGGGCAATCTGGTTGTTCGCTATCGAGGACGCGATATCGGCCGTAAACCGGTACTTCTACTCGCACATCTCGATGTCGTCGATGCAGACCCGGCGGACTGGACACTCGATCCGTTCACATTTACAGAGCAGGACGGGTATTACTACGGCAGAGGCACGATTGATGACAAGGATGAAGCAGCAATTCATATTGCCAATCTTATTCGCCTCAAACGGGAAGGCTTTCAGCCGGATCGCGACATTATCGTGGCATTGACGGCTGACGAAGAAGCCGGCACGGACAATGGCGTAATCTGGTTACTAGCGAATCACCCCGAACTGGTCGACGTCGAATACGCACTGAATGAAGGCGGGGGCGGCTCGTCAAGAGACGGTGTTCATATTTCGAACGGTGTGCAGTTAAGCGAGAAAGTCTATCTGACCTACACGCTTGAAGTAACTAATCCCGGCGGGCATAGTTCAAGGCCCGTAAAAGACAACGCGATCTATCGGCTGGCCGACGCGCTGATTCGCATCCGCGCCTACGATTTTCCGGTCGTACTTAATGACGGTACGCGGTTATTTTTCGAACGATCTGCAGACATTGAAGAAGGTGAGCTCGCTGCCGCCATGCGGGGCGTCTCTCAACAGCCGCCAGATCCGGCCGCTATCGCTTTCCTGTCCCAAGTGCCTTTTTATAACGCGCGTTTGCGCACTACCTGTGTTGCGACACTATTAACCGCAGGGCACGCGGAAAACGCGCTGCCGCAACGAGCACAAGCTACCGTCAATTGCCGCATGCTTCCCGGTGAATCGGTGGATGCTGTTCTGAATACGCTGCACACGGTTATCGGGGATGCGGAGGTGACAATCACGTCTATCTGGGATGCCACACCATCGTCTCCGTCGCCGCTAAATCCAGAACTTCTCAGTGCGATCGAAGCTGTCACTGAGGAGCTGTGGCCAGGTGTGCCAGTCATACCGATAATGAGTACGGGTGCGACGGACGGACTCTACCTGCGAAATGCCGGCACACCGGCCTACGGTGTGTCAGGTGTTTTTTCCGACATTAACGACAATCGGGCGCATGGACAGAATGAACGAATACTCATCGAGTCGTTTTTCGAAGGTCAGGAGTTTCTCTACAGACTTGTAATCAGAATATCGAAATCGGACGTAAAGTAGTCTGAAAAGTCCGCGTAGCCTTTATTCAGAACGTGCGCTTATATCGCGAATGTAATTCCCAGGCTTTCGACGTGTCGAGATTGGACGATTCGATATTGGAGGCATCGAGACCGCTCGAATTGTAAGGATCGCATTCGATTTGCTCAGTGGTAACGAGACTCAAAACCATTGGCTGGATAATCGTGTCGTCATCAGCATACCGGCTGGCATTGAGAGCAAATTCCCACGGCTCGCAAGTAGCAGCTCGACCGCGTGCATCGACACTGTTTTTTTGGTTTTTCACTAAGTTTCCTCCTATGCCAATGGCGTCATCCATGGCTTGCCAGTAGAAGCGAGAACTTGAGAGTCCTGTCTGAATCTATCCGCAGGTTGCGCATTATTATTAATTATTGTGTCTCCTTTATACGCCGCGTGACTCAACAAACAGTGGTTGTTAACTTAATCACGAATTTATGACGCGTCCCTAATTTGATTGGTGGGCCGTCACGAAACCGTGGTACACCGACCGTCAACGAACTCCCGCAAATGTCGGAATTACGGCAGGTCGTCGATCAGATCGGGGTCTTTGACGGGCTCGAGCAAATCTTGTGCGTTGACGCCGAGCAATAATGCCATCGCACTCGCCGTGTAGATCGACGAATACGTGCCGACGATGATGCCTATGATCAGTGCAATCGAAAACGGCGCGATCGCCTCGCCACCGAACACGTACAACGCAACCAGTACGAACAACGTTGTAAATCCCGTGATCAATGTGCGTGCGAGCATTTCGTTGATCGAGGTATTCATTGACTCATCTGCCTCGATACCGCGTAACTTGAAAAAATTCTCACGTATGCGATCAAATGCAACGACCGTATCGTTGAGCGAATAGCCAATAACCGCGAGTACTGCAGCAACGACGGTTAGATCGAAGGGCAAACCAAATAATGAAAAGGCTCCGACCGTGATGATGACATCGTGTGCGAGG
>JADFKA010000298.1 GCA_022565135.1 Pseudomonadota bacterium | reverse complement strand
GACCGCCGCTCTGGCGCAATTCATAGTGGCCGAAGTTCACCCGCTGGATGAGAAAGACATCCGCGTGCGCGGACCGCTTGTCGAGGTCGATGAGGACGGCATGAACTACGTCGTCGCCATACGACCATTCAATGATAGCGTTGGCGACTTCGGACGCATGATCGTAAACGTAACTGCTGACACTGATTTTGAAGTCAACGGTGACGTGTTGGCGGGCATCGAAGGACTGCGTGCACTCAGTGCGGCGGGACCGGGTATTCCGACAGTCGCCAAGGGTACGCTCAATGTCAGCGACCGTGATTTTACAGCCGACATCGTGCTTGCCGGATCGAGTGTGCCAGGCATTGACATGGATGCAGTCGTGGGCAATGTCATTGCCCGCAGCGGTAATTTTCTGACGATTCGTGGTGCCACAATCATCCAAAGCGATGATCGAGCGCACTTTCACGACGATGTAATCGTCGAAGTCGGGCCCGACACTAAAGTGTTCAAGGACGGTCATCGCGACGCCGCTCTGAGCATAGACGCGATATCGATCGGTCAGCGCGTCACGATTCGCGGCGAACAGCAAGTACCGACAACCGATGCCAACGCACCGCAGATCCTGTTTGACGCAACGCAGGGTGCCGTACGCATGCACATCACACACCTCTTAGGCATCGTTAACACGATCATGCCGGGACAGACCGACATCACGCTGCATGCAATCGATCGCCGACGTGCCGGGATTTTCGACTTCTCGGGCACGGGCCCTTCATCGGACCTGGATGCGGATGCGGAAAACTACGAGGTCGGAACCGGCAACCTGACCTTGGCAGCCCTCGCCACAGGCCGACCGATCGTTGCTTACGGATTCCCGAGCGCATTCGGCATGGCGCCGCCTGACTTTTCAGGTCGCACGGTTATCGACTACGTAGATGTACGCAGCACACTCGGCATGGCCTGGGGCGCAGACGGCACGATGGCCCCTTTCCTCAGTATGGGTAGCGACGGCCTCGTGCTCGATAATCAGAACGAGGACATCGGTATCCGTCATCACGTCAAGCAAGGTCCCGTCCTCATTGACCTGACTACACTGGCATCCGACACGACGATCGTGCCGCGCGAGAACGACCGCGCGCTGTTCTCGATTGCGACGGTCGACAGTTTGCGACAGTACTCGAACTTCGATGATTTCGTTGCAGACCTGGGCTTGAGTCTAGATGGCGCAACGACCGCACGGTCGATGTATGCCCGCGGCCAGTTCGATGTTGACACCAACATCTTTACGGCCTACAAGATTGGCGTCTATCTCCTGGAGCCCTGACCCATTCGTGAAACCTGACTGAACCCCCACGGTTTCACTGCACTAGTTCTGCCCCGCATCGCAAGATGCGGGGCTTTTTTTTAAGAGGATGCGTAGAGATCGGCAAGGTAGGTGCGAATCTGCTCACGCAATGCATCTTCATCGTCTTGCCACTTCTTCATCGCTGCCTGAATTCGAGTGTCTTCGGCGATCTCCGCGTATTGCGCCTGCCTCATAGTCTCTTCCCAGCCCAGGTATAATGCCACCGGTTCACTAAAAATGTGCTCGAGTGCGACCTCAATCGCCTGTTCCACTTCTCCGCGCAATGCCAGCGTAGCAAATTCAATTTGGGGATTTTCAGACGGATCCACACCGAAGGTAGGAGCAAGTTCCCACACGTAATCAATGCGTCGATATAACTCATCCTTGCTCAAGGTCGTATACCAGGCGTCGAACGCGCCGATCTGCGCCCAGCGATACTTGAACGGCACCGATGTCGCTTCAAGATCAAGAATGCCGGGGGCCTGCTCCTCAAGATAGGCCGACTCCTCGGCCACAGTGCCACGTGCCGCCGCGACCCGTAGCAAATGCAGTGTAGCGCCGCTGAAGCCAGCACGGCGATCCTCGATGTCATCCTCGATCGCGCGCCGCGCACTGGCAATGCTTGCCTCTTCATCGCCCGTCGCCATAGCCCGCAATAATTCGATGCGATAGGCGACCTCGCTCGTTGGCGCAATCGCCATGACCCTGTTACGAAAATCGTCGCCCTCCTCGACGAGTTCGAGACGATAAAGGTAGCTGGCAATCATGCCGGGTAATTCGTGATCGACGGGGTCAACCGCCATTGCCCCGAGAGACAACTGCAGATAATCCAGGGCATCGCCTTTTTGCAAGCTTAATCTCGCCAGGTTTACATAGGCATTCGGCTGCGCCGGCTCAAGTTCCAGAGATTTCTTGAGCGCCGATCTGGCTTCGTCCCATTGCTCGAGACCCGAGTAAATATTGCCCAGTTCAAAATGAATTCGCGGGTTGAGCGGGTCAAGCTGCAGCGCCTCGAGCATGCCCACCAACGTCTGCGCGACTTGCTCTTCGTTGCGGACCATACGCGTCAGAAAAATGCGCGGTTGCAAAGCCGTCGGGTCCTCATCGATAAGTTCCTGGAGCTGATCGAACGCGTCCAGTCCGGCCGCCGGATCGCCTTCTCGAATACCCATCTGCGTGTCGGTGTACAACTTGATTGCCCGCGCAACAACGTCATCAGGACGAGCCTCCAGCACCTGGTCCACAATTGCCGATATTGCCGCATATGTATCACCTGCCTCCATG
>JADFKA010000297.1 GCA_022565135.1 Pseudomonadota bacterium | reverse complement strand
ACCAGCACAGACATTGCTTTTTCATTTGCTATGTGTGTAATATCTGCATGATCTATGCGTAATTATAGTAATTGACGCCAATAATCATGCAACCCGTTCATCTCGATGCTATCGACCGCAAAATTCTCGAACTACTGCAGAAAACGGCTGGTATTAATGCTTCAGGCATCGGTGACAAGATCGGCCTGTCGCAGTCAGCTTGCTGGCGCCGCATACAGCGTCTGCGCGACGAAGGCGTCATCAAAGAGCAGCCCGTCAAACTCGATCGCGAGAAGGTCGGTCTCAACACGATGGTATTCGCACACGTAAAACTGACCTCACACGGGCGCGGCAATCTTGCGGCTTTCTCCACCGCCGTTAGCCAGTATCCGGAAGTTCTGGACTGTTATGTTTTGCTAGGCAACGTCGATTTTCTATTACGCATCGTGACCGAGGACATCAAAGCCTACGAGCGATTCTTCTTTGAGAAGCTCTCGCAGTTACCGGGCATCCAGGAAGTGAACTCAAGTATCGTATTATCTGACATCAAGCACACGACAGTCCTGCCAATTTGACCAGGACTGCGACGGCGCTTGTTTAGCCCTGAGCTAGACACTACCCTCTCGCTCAGATTCCTTGGTGTATCAGACCAGTGACAACCGAACCCATGTCATTCAAGAAAGCCCTGCGCAGCAAAGATTTCGTGGTCATGGCCGAGTTACCGCTAACGCCCGATTCCACGAGCGATACATTGCTGGCTGATGCAAGCGTACTGCGTAATTGTGTTGACGGTTATTTGCTGACTGACAATCAATACGGGCAGCCGCACATGTCGCCGTCAATGGCCGCCAGTATTCTGTTACACAATGGCTTCGACCCGATTCTGCAGTTGAGCTGCCGCAATCGCAATCGAATAGCGCTGCTGGGCGAGTTGTTGGGGGCACGGGCGATCGGAGTTGAAACCCTGATGATTGTGCGTGGGAACGTACTTCCAGAAGGCTACCATCCTCGCCCGCAAGCCGTCATGGATATAGACGCGAAAGGTCTCATGGCGACGGCGAAACGGATCAATGAAGATGACCTGTTGGGTGCGTCCAACGAATTCCTGATCGCTATCGCAGCAACGGTGCACAATCCCCGGCCGGACTGGCACCCCGAGGAGTTGCTGGCGAAAGCCGATGCCGGCGTCCATCTGATCATCACGCAACTGTGCCTTGATATCGACGTACTGCGGCGCTACATGGAAGCACTCGTGTCGTTGAAGCTACTTCGGCGTGTCAGCGTCATCGTTAGCATCGCGGTGGTCCCCTCGGCCGAGTTGGCCGTATGGTTACGAGAAAATCGCGAGAGCGCCATCGTTCCGGTGGCGATGATCGAACGTCTGAGAAAGGCCAAGGATCCGCAGAGTGAGGGTGTTGCGATGTGTGCGGATCTTGTTCGGGAAATCGCCGACATACCGGGCGTTTCAGGCATTAATTATGCCGTTTCCGCTGATCTGGAGACGGTCCGGGAATCAATCGAAAAGTCGGGCATTGCGCGTTGATCGGAGATCTGCGCGTACTATAGTAATCCTGACGCAGCCAGATTAAGTGGTAGCGGAGTCAATAGATTGGATCCTGATAAAAAACTCGCGTTGCAAGAGAGACGAAAACGTGTGCAGGACGAGAAGCAAACTCAGGCGTTCAGGCGCGCTATCGAACTAGGCGACGACGATTCGAACACACAGGTCAAACTCAGCAAAGCGTTGATGATGCAGGGCGACGACGATGCGGCGCAAGTTGCACTTGAAGAGTCAATGCGCCTGGACTCGGATCGCAAGCTGTTGGTCAAGGCATTCAAACTCGAAGAAAGCAGCGAGATACGGGAAGCCGAGAAAATCTATCGGGACTCGCACACAATCTAAAGACGTTTCGTTTTACGGACGAGGAACTTCAATCGATGGAAGAACTCGTGGAGCACCCAGAAATTCCAGATGCAGAGCGGACTCAATTATGCAACGCGCTCGGACTCGAGCATGAAGGTCGCAATGACTTCGACAAAGCCTTCGAATGCTTCGACCAATGCAACTCGGTGCGGCGCGGCAAGGAATACTATGATCCTGCCCAAACCGAGATGCAGCACGACGACGCCATCGAAGTGTTCGATCACGATTTCGTCCGGCAACCGCCTGCTGACGTAATTTATGACGCCACGCCGATTTTCATTGTCGGCTTACCACGTTCGGGTTCTACTCTGCTTGAACAGATTCTGGCCAGTCACCCTCTGGTCGAAGGTACGCATGAGCTCAGCGATCTGAGCCGTGTCGTGAATCAAATTCCCAAGTTGGTGAACACGCGCGGCAGGTATCCGCTGGACAACTGCCTGGGTAGTTTCAAACAGCTGTTCGCCAAGGGCCAGACCTTTACCTATGACCTTACAGAACTGGGCGAATATTACCTCGAGTATTGCCGCATGATCGATCATTGGCATGACGTATTGCCGGCCAAGGTTCTCGATGTCCACTACGAGGATGTTGTAGACGATCTTGAAGTACAGGTGCGGTGTAATTTTGCCGCCGGAAACGAGTTTGGCCGCCATTGCCCGGATTATCGTGCCACCCGTTGTTTAGTGTTTCTCAACGACCGCCTCCATTA
>JADFKA010000020.1 GCA_022565135.1 Pseudomonadota bacterium | reverse complement strand
GCCGGTATATCGAGCGCCTGCGCGGCTTGCCCGATATAACGCCGCTCCGACGCGGGTTTGAGCGGTAACGCGCCCAGCTCTTCTTCGCTGAACGTGCGACTGATATCGCCCTTTTGCACGATCTCGGCAAACGATACCTGCTTGCCGTTCGCGGCAACTATACTGCCCTCGACCGTGCAATCGGCAGGTTCGACCCCGAGTAGCGCAGCGCCTGCGTCGCAAAGAATCGCACGCCCGGCAGCACCGGCCTGAGACAGCATGGCAAACGTCGTCGTGATTGACCATGAGCCACCCGTAACCATGTAGCCCCACTTCGGATCGGTGTCGACATGTTTGATCTTGATATCGTCCCAGGCGGCACCCAGTTCGTCGGCAATGACTCGCGCCAGCGCCGTGCCAACGTGCTGGCCCATCTCGGCTTTGGCCACGTTGATCAGGATGCCACCATCGCCACCGATCTCGAACCAGACCGTGGGCGCAAAGCTACGGCTCGCCGCCTCGATCGCCAAGTCACTGGCGACATCTTCGCGACTGCATCCCGGTAATACGACGCCGAGACCCATGACGAGGGTCGCGCCCGCGCTGCCTGCCAGGAATGTCCGCCGGCTGACGGCGCCCGGAATCTGATCTGCTCGCATCGCCATGACTATGCCCCCTCGCCGCTGGCGGCGGCCCTGATTGCTTTGTGGATGCGCGTATACGCCATGCAACGGCAAAGATTGCCGTTCATCGCAGCGGTAATCTGCGCGTCGGTCGGGCTCGGATTGTTATCGAGAAAGCCCGCCGCCTGCATGATCTGGCCTGACTGGCAGTAACCGCACTGCGGCACCTGCGCATCGACCCAGGCCTGCTGCAACGCCTTGCCGGCGTCGGTTGCGAGACCCTCGATCGTCGTCACCGTGCGCCCGGCCACGGTACTGACCGGTGTTATGCACGAGCGCGTGGCGACACCATCGATGTGCACGGTACACGCACCGCACATGGCAATACCGCAGCCGAATTTCGTGCCTTTGAGTTTCAGTTCGTCGCGAATCACCCACAGCAAGGGCGTATCGGCCTCGCTCGCGGATGCTACGGATTCCCCATTGAGTTCGAATTCGATCACGGCTACTCCCCTCATGGTTTTCGGTCTTATGACATTAGTTTAGTACATCACGAGCGCAGAATGAACAAAGCAGGCGATTACTGGTATCCTCATGGCGTCCGGTATGCGGCCGCCAAGGCTTGGATAATTCGCTGTCGGATTGAGCTGCCAACGACCTCGGAGCGTCATGATGTCTACGTCGAAGCCTAACTCTTTTCCGCTCATCTACCTGTTGCCGCTTCGATTGTACGTCGGTCTGTCGTTCATGATTGGCGGGCAAGACAAGATCTCCATGGGCGGTTGGGGCGCGGCGTATGCGACGAAGCTATACGATTTCGCGTTGGCGAACCTTGATAATGCGTTCAGCATTTATCGGCCATTTCTCGAATCGGTTGTCATGCCGAACTCTGAAGCGTTTTCAGTATTCGTTGCCTGGGCCGAGCTCTTAGTGGGTCTGTCAATATTTTTCGGCTTGTTTACACGCCTTGGCGCGGCGTTCGGAATTTTCCTGGTCCTGAACTACACATTTGCAACCGGCCAGCCGATCTGGCTTCCAGGTGCGGAGGCCGCTTACATATGGGCGCTGTTTACGCTGATGATCTGTTCGGCCGGCCGGGGATTGGGTGCCGATCAGATTCTTCGCAGCCGCAAGAGGATCAGGCTCTTCACGTAGTTGCTGTACGAACAATAATAAGAACGGAGCATTCGAATGCTACACATTGCGATAGCCGCAGGGCTCGTACTCGGACTCATTGTCGGCCTGGCGGCCGCCGCCACAGGCAACGAAATACTGTTGGCAATCGCGCAAGGATCGGCGCCATTCGGCACGCTGTTCATGAACGCGATCCGCATGGTGGTCATTCCGCTGATCGTCACGGTCATATTCACGAGCATTGCCCGACTCGGTGACCCGCGCAAACTCGGCCGCATCGGCGGGCTGACAATCTCCTACTACTGGATCACTTTGATTCCAGCGATCGCCATTGGCATGGGCACGATGAAGTTCGGCCTGCAGTACGCCGCCAAAATCGAAATGCCCAGCACCGAGGCGACCAGCATTCCCGAGCTGCAGAGCATCGTGGATTTTCTTGTCAGCCTGGTGCCATCCAACGTGTTCGCAGCTGCGAGCTCAGGCGCAATTTTGCCGCTGATCGTATTCACGGCCCTGGTCGCCGCTGCAGCCGGGACTCTGGCCAGCGAGCGTCGCGAACGCATGATCAATCTCGCCGACGATGCGAGCGAAGCCTTGATCAAGCTCGTCTGGTGGATCCTTTATACAGCGCCGATCGGCGTCTTCGGACTTGCCGCACCCGTTACAGCGCAGCTGGGTTGGGACCTGGTCCAGAGTCTTGGCATTTTCATAATCTGCGTCTTCGTCGGACTCCTGATCTTTCTCGTCGTCGTCACGCTGCCAATGGTCTACTTAGTCGCACGCATCAATCCAATTCGTTATTTGAGTGGCACCATAGGTGCCATGTCAGTTGCCGTGTCGACCACGAGCACCGCCGCAGCGATCCCGGTAGCGCTTGAGGAAACCACTAAAAACCTCAAGGTGTCGCCAACGATCGCAGACCTGCTGGTACCGCTCGGCGCATCAATGCACAGGCCTGGCAGCGCATTGTTCCAGGGCGCGGCGATTGTCTTCCTCGCTTATCTGTATGACATTCCGATACCTGCGGCTGCCATTGGCGCGGCAATGCTGGCGACGTTTCTCGTCTCGCTCACGGTTGCGCCCGTGCCATCTTCGGGGGTAATGACCCTGGCGCCGGCACTCGAGGCCGTAGGCATACCGGTCGCAGGGCTTGCCATCCTGCTCGGTATCGATCGCATTCCGGACATGATGCGCACCGCGATAAATCTCCTCGCGCAGATCTCAACGGCCGTGCTGGTCAACCGCTGGACTCGGGGTGGGCAAGGTCAGACCATTACTCCGTCAACGGAGTAATGATGGAGTACTGGTCCCGATCAGGTGGCAGGGCCAAAGTGAGTCCTTTCGATTCTTAAACTATCGCGCTAAATCGGCGGTTGCGCTCGATATTTATGGCCTGTCTACATCGCCGACTATCATTGATATTCCATCAATGAAAACACTAAAATGGAAATGGTCATCCGCGACATTTACCTCCTGAGTCCTACCGAGCCCGTTATAGTCCCCAGCGGAAATGCCGCAGGTTCCGCCGTCGGTGACAGTAATTGCCACGTCATAGACATTTACCGTTGGGTTGTCAGCCGACACCTGACCCAACAGCATACAGGTGTTGGCCGACGTTCCCGATATCGCGCCCGTGTCATCGACGTCAAACGTCGAGGCATCACCAAATATGTCGAAATTCATCCAAGCAGCTTCCGTAATCGTCAGGTTACTGGGGCGATCGAATACAGCGTCATACGTCGAGGTCACAGCAATCGATACGCCCGTTCCGTCAAAGGTCAGGTCGAGCGATGTATTTTCGGCAACGGTTCCGGCGCTGATGGTTAATGCTGCAATCGTTGAACCGTCCACAAACGACTCCCCTGGGGCCGCGTAGAGCCAGCCCATGCCACTGACCTGGTCGCCGGCGACCGCAACGGCGCCATTTGCGCCCGCAACTAAAGCGCCCGCGGCATCGGAGATAATGCAGACGAATGTGTTATTCGGATCAATCAGGCACTCGATGGCATCCGTGGAAGCCGTACTCGGGTAGACGAATGTCACGACGTCGATAACTATTTCACCCGTCGTGACATTGATATCCACCGAGTCTATCGGGAGTCCACCCGCGGAATTTACAATAAACTCGGTGATCGTCCCATCGGGTGGAACGATCGTCGTACCTATCATGGTGCCGGCGGTGTCCTTGACCTCGATCGTAGCCGTACCACCAGTCGGGACCGTCCGTGTCCAAAACGACAGCGTGCTGGCCGGCGTCGCCAGGGTAATGGTAGCGGCACCGGAAACGTGCCATGACCTGATGCCATCTTTATAGAGTGCCGAGTTACCCACGGTTTGTGCGGTGCCATTAGCGAAAGTCGCAGTGAATGGTGCAGTACCGACCGTAAAATTGCCGGCTCCCACGGTTTCAAAACCCGTGAACAAGTCAGCGATATCCGGTGTCACGGCCTGACCGATCCAGATGCCGCTGGGATTCTGTGCTGCAGCCGGTGGTGGCGGTGGTGGCGGTGGCGGTGGTGGTGGCGGTGGTGAATAGCCCCCACCACCACCGCCGCCACCGCAGGCACTGATAACGGCTGACAATGTCAGCATCGCAATGGATGAGCAAAGTATTCTCTTCATGATGATCCCCACGCCCTGATCGCGTCCGCGATTCATGCGCTGTAAAAATTGATTGTTACTTTTGCAGTGAGTCGCCGGTAACGGCGAAATGGTTCAAACCTCCGGTGTTAGTACTCCGTCAATATCACCTTGACGGAGTACTAGAAAGCTATGTGCAGCTCCGCGAAGAGCTGCTCCCTGTTCTGGGCGGGATTCTGCGGAATTCCGCGATACCGCCGGTAGCCCAGGCGCGTTTGAAAAAACTGCAACGGGAAGTATTCCCAGACAACGCTGAGCCGGTTTCGCTCATTTTCAGATACATTTGAATCCGGGTCAAAAAATTCGAAGCTCACTTTCAAATTGTGACCTTTCTTGAACCCGTAATTGGCCTCAATCAGGCTCGCCCACAGCTTGCGGCGACCCGTGGAAGTGCCATCGTCGATGATCAAATCCAGCTCGGCGAGCCAAGAAACCGGGCCCGTTCGCATTCCGGCGAAAACGCCCTGCATTTGCCGATCACCGAATTTCGAGTCATTGAAATTGTAGCTGCCGCCGACGCGCCATTTCGATGTCACATGGCTTACTCGCAAGCTATATTGTTTGCCCGAATCAATCTCAGGACCTCCTGCCGTACCGCGAGTAACCGCCAGTTGTGCTGACCAGGCACCGCCCTCATAGGCAACTTCCCAGCCACTATCGGGCGTATTGAAATTAATCCCTGTGACCTGGCGAATAAACGCTCCGTCATCTTGCAGGCGCAAACCGAATGGCAGGAAAAATTCGCCAACTCTAATTGTCCAGCGGCCTTCGTCCAATGACAGGCGTGCATAGGCTTCGCGCACGATCGGATCGTCGGGGCGCAGCTTTGCGTCCACATGCAGCGTCAGGTACTGCGGCAATGGGCGCAGTTCCACATAGGCCAGAAATTCGTCCAATTCTGTAGCAGTTGAAGAGCCCTGCCCTGGCACCTCCAGCTGGTCCCAGCCGCCACGAATGTCGCCACCGACGGCGAGGTAGCGATTGATATCCCCGGTCCAGGATTTGCCGAAGTCCAGAGTGTGCGCGGGTAATTCCAACGTTGCATAAGCATTGCCGTAGGCAGTGCGTTTGCCACCACCCGAACCGGACGTATGGCAGACCATGCATTTCAGGCCCTTTTGCACGGCAATGTAGGGTTCCGCCAGGGCGAGCTGGCCCAGGAGTGCATGGGCGAGCATGAGCAATGTCGCCGATCGCAGAGCGAATCCTGCGAGGGCGTTCATGGTTGCAGGCCTGCAACTTCAAACTCAGCCACGTAGTCGCCATCGAGTGCCATACCGCTGACACTCAGGATCGTGCTGCTACCAGAACCACGCAGCGTGACCCGGTAGCGATCGGCGATCACGGTCACGCCGGACAGATCCATTGTGGCCAGCCTTGCGTTAACGGTCGACAACGACACCGATGCCGGCACGACCACACTCTCGTTGCCATCGTCAAATTGGCCGTCGCCACCGGACCGCAGCAGCACAAATGTCATCGTATGAATGGTTGACGCATCCATATCCTGGTCGAATGCGGCGACGATCTGCGCGAGCGACGCACCGCTCGCGATGTCCGGCATAAGACTCAGTGAGACGATGACCGGTGGCGAGTCGGATGGTCCTGCCGCAATGGGCATTGCGCCGTCAGTGATCCACTGGCGAACGAAATCGATCGTGGCTTGTGGAATCGCCGGCCCGCCAAAGGGCATTTGCGCGCCGACCGATGCGGTGCCTTCGAGCTTATGAATAAGGTAACTGCGGTCAGGATCGCCCGGCGCAACCCGCAACAAGGAGCCAACCTCTGTGCTGCGCATACCAACCAGGCTCGTATAGCTATTGGCGCTATCGAGCCGTAATCCTTGCGGCGCAGTTGCGCCCGAATGGCACACAATGCAAGACGGGTTGAATACGTTCGCCTGGATTGACGCCAGGGTTGGAGCCAGCGGCAAATCGCCGCCTTCGCTCAGGGGCCGACCACTGATATCCAGACCGTCGCCATTGCCCGCCGAACAAGCGGCGACGATGGAGAAAAGCAGCGATGACAGCAGCAAACCAGGACGATGCCCGTTGCTTGAGCGATGGCTTCTTAGACTACTCATTCTGGCAACCGATGCCCTCATGGTCTGACGTGATTGTCGTGTAAGTCGTCGCAATGACGACAATGGTTCAATGGCCACGCATAGGTTTGAGCGATGCCGACATCGGCGATTGTGCCAAATTGAACCTTTACGCCGTCTGCGGAGACCTATAATAGAAGAGTTCAATCCACGGTCATCAATTTTATGACAAATGCGTCAAACGCCAATGATCTTGCATTACTTTATCGTGTTGGCCGCGGCGATCGTGGTGCTTTTTCTGAACTATACCGGCTCTATCAACCACGCCTGTACGGATATCTTCGCCGTCTGCTGCCAGATCCGACGACGGTAGAGGAAGTCCTGGACGACGTAATGCTTGTTGTTTGGAAAGACGCCCGTAAATTTCGTGGCCGGTCGGCCATGTCGACCTGGATATTCGGCATCGCTTATCGCAAAGCGATGACAGCAATACGGTCGGAATTACGCTACCAGGCGCCTTTGGATCGCAGCACCGATGCCAATGCAATCGCCGATAAAACTTCGCCGGACATCGACTGGATCCGGGCGGCACTGGTGCACCTGAGCCCCGATCACCGGCAGGTCGTTGAGCTTACTTATTTCAGCGGCTTTTCCTATGCCGAGATCGCAGCAATCGCGAGTTGCCCGATCAATACCGTAAAGACCCGCATGTTTCATGCGCGGCGCCGACTCAAGGTCCTGCTGCCAGCGCTCGCAGGGCAAGCCAGGGAGCATGATCGTGAACACGCGTAAACTCATGCCACACGAGGAAGCCATTGAGTTGCTGCCGTGGCTAATCAATGATTCCCTGAGTGGCGATGAGCGCGATACGGTGCTTGACCACGCGAGATCTTGCGTCATATGCCGGCGTGAAACGAAAGCACTCGAGAATCTTCGCGATTCCGTCAAACGCGTGATCAGCCCCGCACCAATTCCGGCACCCGACATGCGCAACATCAATGCACGCATCGATGCATTGATACACAGGCAGAATTTGGGTCGACGATGGCTATCGTGGATCGCCGAGTTCTGCGTCAGCCCGTGGCGGATCGTATTCGTCGCGCAAACCGTGCTGCTGGTCGTTTTGGGTACAGCAGTGCTGTGGCCGACAACGCGTAACGCGGAATTCACCACGCTTACACAGTCACAGGACCTCGCCGATGGCCACTATCTTCGCGTCGTGTTTAGCCCGGACCTGACTCACGCCAGGCTCGGAGTGCTATTGGATGATCTGGGGCTGGCGATCGTGGACGGCCCATCAGAACGCGGCGTCTATACACTCGCTACGCAAAACTCGATGGCCGTTGCCGAACGCGACATTGCGCTGACGCACTTATCGAATCATCGCAGTGTCCTTTTCGCGCAACCGGTGGATTTGGGAGCAGCACCATGAAGCCTGGATTTGCCATCCTGATGCTCTGCATATTCGCATTCTCGCCCGCATCGAATGCCGATGCCGACGCTGCGGATGAGGCAACCATGACCAGGATATTGGTCACATTCGCGGATCCTGGCATGTCGAGTGCCAACCGGGCCGGGCCGGCACGGCCCGGGTATCGGCGTCGGTCATCGTCTTATCTTGCATCGGTGGGTGTAAAACGCGCGGCAAGGCGAATTGCCAGGGATTTCAATCTCGTCACTCTCGATGAATGGCCGATCATCCCACTCAAAGTCTATTGCCTCGTCTATGGCGTATACGATGATGTGGAGATAGTGCAGCTGCTCGCGCAATTGAATGCACGGCCAGAGGTTGAGTCGGCGCAACGGATGCACGAATTTGAGGTATCCGAGGCCGTTGCCCGGACCAGGGCCGATCCTTATCTGAATCTGCAGCATAATCTCGACACGCTCGAATTACGCCAGGCGCATATCTGGTCGCGCGGTGACGGCACGAACGTTACGATTATCGACACCGGGGCGGACATCGATCATCCCGAACTAAGGACGCAGATCTCCAGTTATCACAATTTCGTCGACGATGCGGCTGGTGAATTTTCCGCCGACGCGCATGGCACTGCAGTGGCAGGTGTCATTGGTGCCGCTGCCAACAACGGTATCGGCATGATTGGCGTTGCGCCCGCGACACGATTGTCGGTGTTAAAGGCATGCTGGTATGCGACGGCAGGATCGCGCGCCTCGTGCGACAGCTTCACGCTGGCCAAGGCCTTGAGTCACGCCATCGAGTCCGATACCGACATCATCAATCTGAGCCTGGGCGGACCGTCGGATGCGCTGCTCTCGCGACTGGTAACAGCGGCGCTTGAGCGTGGCATTGTCGTCGTTGCGGCGGCGCCAAACAAAATACAGGCGGGATTTCCGGCTGACGTCCCTGGCGTCATCGTCGTCGGATCCGATGAGCATGCCGGTACACTGGTGCAGTTCCTCATTATCGCACCGGGCGATGACATTCTGGTGCCGGTGCCTCGCGGTGGCTACGACTACGCATCCGGAAGTTCACTTTCAGCAGCGCAGGTGTCCGGTATCGTTGCCTTGCTGGTGGCGAGCCGACCCGGGTTGACCAGCGACGAAGTGAGCAGTTTGCTTCTCGATAGCCGCCCGACCATCGGTGAATCCGTCAATGCGTGCCGTGCCCTCGCGCAACTACTGCAGCGATCCGGATGCCGCGGCAGCGAAGCTGTGTCGCTGTCTCTATAGCGGCATTCAGAATGCCGCGGAAATGCTGACCACGAGTTGCGGTCCGGCGGCAAGCGAAGCCGCGAAGCCACGCACCGGTTCATTGTCATACCAGCGCAGGTCCAGGACCACGCGGGAAAACCTTGCCGATGCACCGACATCCCAATGCAGGTACCTGGATATGCCCACAGACGAGAGATCGTTGCGGCCGAGCGCGGCGCTGATCACCCAGACATTGGCGACAGACCAATCGGACCGCAGCTCCCAATGACGCGTAATCCTGTCCAGCCCATAATAATTATTCGTGTAGCCGAACTCGATCGAGTAACGCTCGCGCCAGCTCGCCATGAGCAGCACTTCGTCGTAATCGTAGCTGCGTGCGCCAATCTGTCCTGGGTACGTATAGCGCAATACCGTCAATGTCGCCGCTAGCTGTGCCTTGGATTCATAGTGGTAACCCAGATAGTAGTCCAGCTCGATGTCACGTTCGCTCGTCGCACCGCGCATATCGATCGTACTTGTCCAGGCACCGACGAACATTCCTGAATCGAATGCATAATCCAGTCCGAACTGAATTGCCGGATTGCCGTCGGATTGATTAAGGCCTCGGTAAATGTATTCGCTGGTGAGCGACACAATGCCGGTCAGGTCCGACGCAGCCGCCGCCGGCGGACAGAAAAGACCGCTGCAAAAAACTATTCCGCACAGAGCGATTCGTCGGCGAGTACAATTTTGATGTGACACTCGCATCGTGCAAGCATATCACCCAGAACTATCAGGCCGGTTCGGCTTCCGCTTGAGGCATCGGAGTACTAACCTGAATGACTCCAATCAACCGAAAACCATGCCAGAGTATGATCCAGAATCCGGCCATCATTGCCACACCCGACACCGCGAACACCAGCAGATACGGTCGAATGATCAACATCATTTCCTGAAACGATGCGCCCGCATAGGCACCCTTGCCGATGCCGGCCAGGATCAATGCTACAAAAAACACAGCCAAAGAAATATTCGCGGTCCAGAAACCGAACCTGATTTGCCGTGAGCAACCCGCGTGAACCTCCAGCGGCAACTCCTCGCGAATCACGTAGAAAATCGATGCCAGTAATACCATCGTATTGATGCCAATCGTGCTACCCATCGCATGAGCCACGGTGATGTGCGTGCCATGCGTGAAAAGATTGAGTGCCGGCACTGAAATGACGAGCGCCAGACCAAGGTTGACGAATATCCAGATGTCAGCAGCCATGAGGAATCGGTAGGCATTGCAGTAAGCATTCTTTTGCCATTCGGCGAGCGATGCGCGCCAGTCCCAGATTATCTTGCCGAAAATAAACAGCTCGGTCATGCTGACGAAATAAGCGAAGCTTCGAATCCAGGGTTCCGAGGGCACGATATACGTGTGGTGCGCCCAGCCAAACATCAGGTTGAAAAGTCCAAGGAAATAAAGGCTGAAAGCGAGCTTCGAGCGTGCCAGTTTGCCGTCACCGCTGATGCGTGTCGCGATATACAACGCCGTGCCATACACCAGCATGTTCCACGAACCGGTCAGCGCGCCGTATGACTTCCACTGCACCATGATTTCGCGAACCATCGTGTCGCGGAAATACGGGATCAGCCATAGGTGCGCTTCGACATAGGTGATGAAAAAGAAAACAATCCCTGTGCCCCACATCCAGTAATACACGGGCCAGGGTTCCGTTTCCTGTCGCAGCGTCTTGAAGTAATTGACACCGAACAAAATCCAGGTCAGGAAGATCGGAATGCTAAGCACAGGTGGAAATGCAAAGTACTCGCGGCCGCCGAACCGTCCGGAGAGATAACACGCGATTATTACGAGCCCAGTGATAGTGAAGATCACAAAATGCCAGTTAGCCGCTCGTTCGGACCAGAGGCCGAATCGACATTGCCGCGGTAAATAGAAATAAATGCCGCCGATCGCAATCAGGAAAATCCAAGACACGACCAGCGATACGTGCAGCGGTCGCGTTTTCGTGAACAACAGCTCACGCAAAAAATCGGGAAACAAAAACTGGAACCCGCCAATGACACCGAAAAACATTCCGGCGGCCAATGCCAGCATGCCGAGGCGCATGAATCTCAGGCCCGCAACCGATGATCTTGCGGCCATCATTGTGGGTCATCCTCTTGTGCAACGAATCCATACCATTGCACCTCATAGTTCTCTGCCGGGTAGGTTCCGGTCTTGTCGACGAATGCCAGAAACGCGACGACTGCGTCGATCTCGTCCTCGGCGAGCCCGAGGTTCGGCATCGTGGCCGTGCCGGCCGTAATGAATGCACGCGCGTAGGCATCACCACGCTTGGAAATGACATTGGTCAGATCCGGGCCCATGTATCCGCCCAAACCATAGAACTGATGGCAGGCGACACAATTGTAGTCCTGAAAAACCTGCGCCCCGGCACGTTCATTGTCATTCATTGGCGCGAGGTGTTCCGCTGCAGTGCCCGATGTATAGACGAAGGCCGTATAGACCACGAACGCAACGCCAAGCGTGCCGAGAATAGCTCTGTTGTTGATACCGGGTGCCATAACGGGTTCGCGCAATAAAGCCCTATGGTTACCAGTGTAACGAAACCGGCATGAAACAGGGTCCCAATTATCCCGAAAAAATGACTAATTTTCGAATAATTTTTCGATATTTATCATATTTATCGAATTTTATACTATAATACTGACAATATTTCGATCAGGAATCCTGAACCATGGACCGTGTGGACAAGGCGCTACTCGAGGCACTGCAAGACGACGCGACACTGACCGTGGCCGAACTCTCAGAGCATGTTGGCCTGTCGAAGTCAGCGTGCTGGCGACGCGTACAAAACCTCGAGGACGACGGCATCATCGGCGCGCGCGTCACATTATTAAACCAGGAAAAGCTCGGGCTGAACCTGACAGTGTATTCGGCGATTCGGACGCATGAGCACACAGCCGAGTGGTTCGAAGGCTTCCACAAAATGGTCCTGGCGATGGAAAACGTCATGGAAGTGCATCGATTGAGCGGCGACATCGACTACCTGATTCGGTCCGTTGTTCCGGATATGCGCAGTTACGATGAAATGTACAAAGAGATGATCGCCAAGGTTAATCTCTACGATGTCAGTTCCAGCTTCAGTATGGAAACCATCAAGTACACGACGGCCCTGCCACTGCACGACCTGTGAGCGCTGCTAGTCGAGTTCGATCCAGATAGTTTTCAACTCGGTGTAATCATCGAAAGCGTGCATCGATTTGTCGCGCCCGTTGCCGCTCTGCTTGAAGCCGCCGAACGGCACGGTCATGTCGCCGCCGAAATAATTATTGATGCCCATCGTTCCCACGCGCACCGCGGCGGCCACTTTGTGCGCCGTATTGATGTTGTTGCTCCACACGGCACCGGCAAGGCCGTAGATTGAATCATTTGCGATCGCCACCGCTTCCTCGGCATCTTTGAATCCGATAACCGACATTACGGGTCCGAAAATTTCTTCCCTCGCAATGCGCATCCCATTATCTACATCGTTGAATATCGTCGGTTCGTGATAGCTGCCGCCAGAGTCCAGCATGATCTGCTTACCACCAGCGACGAGCGAAGCGCCTTCTTCCTGGCCGACAGCAACATAATTTGCGACAGTCTGCAGCTGCCCGGCATCGATCATCGGACCCATCGTCGTCGCGGGATCCAGCGGGTCTCCGGGCATCCATTTCGCACTCTGCGCGATCACCATGTCGACGAATCGCTCGCGGATACTCTCTTCGACGATCAGTCGCGTACCCGCCGTACAAGTCTGGCCACCGTTGAAGA
>JADFKA010000019.1 GCA_022565135.1 Pseudomonadota bacterium | reverse complement strand
GGACGCAACAAGCGCTACTATGAAAATGACGTCGACTTCGACTCCATCCGCGATCACCCACGCTTCAAGGCCCTGCTGGAACGCGTTTAAGGGCCGGCCGTTCCCGCTGCTTCACCAGGTCTATGACTGCGGCCGCGGCTCGATCGTCAGCACCCAGTGCCAGGTCGGATCGAAGCGTGGCAAATTGACTGGCGATCGCTTCCCTCCTGGCGGTATCCGCGAGAAGTGCAGCAACCTCCCGTGCCAGCGCCTCAGGGGTTGCGGCTTCCTGAACGAACTCAGGGACCAGCGGCGTTTCGGTTAACAGGTTTGGCAAACTCAAGTATTCGGTCTTGAGCAGCTTCAGGGTGCGAAAAATCCACGCAGTCGTTTTCGCTACACAATAAGCTGCGACCATCGGTTTGCCGAGCAACGCAGACTCAAGAGCCGCTGTCCCTGATGCGAGCAAGACCACATCGGCAGCCGCCATGGCCTCAATCGAACCGCCGTCCGTGACCTTGAAACGCTCGGCTACGCCGGCAAAGCTAAGTTGCTTGTCAATCATCAAGCGCAATTTTGGACTTGCGACCGGTGTGATGAACCGAATGTTGTCATCCGCTGCGGCCAGTATGGAAGCCGCAGAGGCAAACAATGGTCCTAGTCGTGACACCTCGCTGCTGCGACTGCCCGGCATGACCGTTACCACTCGATGGCCTTCGAGATTCAGTAATTGGCGAGCAGCGCCGGTATCGATGTCGGTGGGCAAGGTGTCAGCCTTGGGGTGGCCAACAAAGACGGCATCGATGCCATGCCGATCATAAATTGCTTTCTCGAATGGCAGAATGCAAAGAACCCTGTCGGCGGCTTTGCGCACGGTTTTGATACGGCCTGCGCGCCAGGCCCAGATCGATGGGCTGACGTAATGAATCGTGCGAATACCGGACCGGCGCAATTTCTTCTCAAGGCCAAGATTGAAGTCGGGCGCATCGATACCGACAAAGACATCCGGACGTGATTCACGCCAGCGGCGAACGAGCGACCGTCGCAATATAAGAAGACGCGGAATCTCTCGAAGCGGTTCGATAAGCCCCATCACGGCGAGCGCGTCAGCTTCCTCCCACTGCGAGCAACCGGCGTCGACCATCGCAGGACCTGCGACTCCTTCGAAAGTCGCGTCCGGGATTCGCTCCCGGAGCGCACGAATTAATCCCGCGCCCAGCAGGTCGCCGGACGCCTCACCAGCAACCAGGCCAATCTTCACAAGCCTTATCGAACAATTCCGCGTTCGGAAGAACGCAGTGATTCTAGAAACGCCTCGAGTTCGGGTTGTTGCAGCAAACGCTCCGTGATCTCTGCGATCGCATCTGCGAGCTTCATTCCCTTTCGATACACGAGTCGGTACGCATCCTTGATATTTCGAATCTGGTCGACATTGAAGCCACGCCGTTTCAGGCCTTCACTGTTGATGCCACGTGGCTTCGCCGGTTGGCCCGAAACCGTCGTAAACGCCGGCACGTCCCGGTTTACTCCTGAGAACATACCAAGAAACGCATGAGCACCTATTCTGCAGAACTGATGGATTCCCGAGAAGCCGCCTAAAATCGCCCAGTCACCGATGTGCACATGGCCGCCCAACGTCGCATTGTTCGCCATAATCGTATTACTGCCGATATGGCAATCGTGTGCGATATGCACATACGCCATGATCCAGTTGTCATCACGTAGGATCGTCTCGCCCGCATCCTGCACGGTACCGCGACTGACTGTGCAGAACTCGCGAATCGTGTTGCGATCACCGATTATCAACTTCGTCGGCTCATCAGCATATTTCTTGTCCTGCGGATCGTCACCTATCGACGCAAACTGATAAATGTGATTGTCTTTGCCGATGATGGTCGGTCCCTTGATGACCACATGGCTTTCAATGCGCGTGCCGCTGTCGATTTCGACACCATCGCCGATAATCGTGAATGGCCCGACCGCCACGTTTTGCGCAAGTTTTGCGCCAGCAGATATGATGGCCGACGAATGAATCACGTACGATCTCCACCCGGCGCACAAATTATCGTCGCCGACGCGACAGATTTTCCGTCGACGGTCGCCTCACACCGATACCACCATATGCCGCGTTTCACCTTCTGTTTCTCCACACATACGGTTAACAGGTCGCCCGGCATTACGGGTCGCCGAAAACGCGCGGCGTCTATGCCGGCAAGGAAATACAGTGGGCGCGGCTCTATATCACCATTACTGATATGCGATAACACACCACCAGCCTGCGCCATCGTCTCGATGACAAGCACGCCCGGCATGACAGGATTGCCCGGGAAATGCCCTTCAAAATATGGCTCATCGGCAGTTATTTTCTTGGTTGCCGTAATTCGCTCATGCGGCGTGCATTCGACGATCTTGTCTAGCAACAAAAATGGATATCGGTGCGGCAGAAGATCCATGATTCCTGCCGCATCGAGCAGTGCCGTATCGACGCTCACTTGCCGTGTTTCTCCAGTTTACCTACCCGTTCAACGAGCGACTCAAGCCGGCTGAAACGAGCAACCTTGCGGTTCCAGTCGTGCACAGGCTCCGCCGCAAAACTCGACGCGTACACGCCCGGTTCCTTGATGTCTTTCGTAATCATGCCTTGTGCGCTCACGATAACATCGTCACAGATCGTGACGTGCCCGACCGCACCAGAATGACCGGCAAACATGCACCGTTGACCGATCACGACACTGCCGCCGAACCCGCATTGTGCCGCGATCGCCGTGTGCGCACCAACTCTACAGTTATGCGCAATATGTACCAGGTTATCGATCTTCACACCGTCCTCAATAACAGTGTCATCGAGCGCCCCACAATCAATAGTCGAATGGGCACCAATTTCAACGTCATCACCGACACGTACACCACCCGTCTGCGGGACCTTGACCCATCCTTCTGCTGTCATCGCATTGCCAAATCCATCGCAACCGATGACAACGCCCGGATGCACGATGCAGCGCACACCGACTGTCACCTGACGAACTACAGTCACGTTCGCGATCAATTGACAATCGTCGCCGATCTGACAATCCGGGCCGATCACACAACCGGGACCGATGTAGGTGTTCTCGCCGATCGTCGTGCCATCGTCGATCACCGCATTCGCTGCGACATGCGCTGAAGTCGCTATGGTCGCCGTCGACGAGACATGCGCCGCTGGATGAATGCCCGGATCGAAAGACCGCGCCGGAACAATCGCGCTCGACACTCGTGCAAAACACGCGTAAGGATTTTCATTGATCAACGATGCGGTCGGTGAATTTTCCGCATCATCGGCACACAAAATAACAGCTGCTGCCGCTGTCGAGGCAAGTTGATCTTTGAATGCGGGACTGGCGAGGAAACTCAGCGAACTCGAGTTCGCGTTGTTGAGCGATGCGACGTTGTCAACCAGCACGTCGGCATCTCCAATCAGCTCACAGCCGAATTGCGTCGCCAATTCTCCGAGACTGATCGCCATAGGAGGCGTGCCAGACCGACAACGCGGTGGTTAGCGTGACCCGGTTGCCTGAAAGTTGGCTTCCACGGCTCGCAATACTTCCTCAGTAATATTGACTGCGGCACTTGCGTACAAGACGCCATCGCCAACAACGAGATCGTATCCTTCCTGCTGTGCATAGTCTTGCACTTCTTTGAGTATGGAACGTTGCAGAATGCCAAGCTCCTCGTTCTGGCGAAGATTCAAGTCTTCGCGAAACTCCGTCTGCAGGCGTGTGACTTCGCGCTGCAAATCACGCAAGTTTTTCTCAGCATTGCGTCGCTCGGTTTCACCCATTACCGCTAAGTCCTTCTGGACTTTCGCGGACAATTCTTCAAATTCTTTTTGCTTCGCCAGGAACTCACGCTGTCGCGGTGCGAACTCCTCCTGCAAAGCATCCATTGCGGATTTTGTTTGCGGTGCACGCTCCATAAGAATCGGAATATTGACGACACCAACTTTCAGGTTTTGCGCATTGGCTGGAACCATAAACGCGCACACAAGCACAATACCGAAGCCTACTTTTGATAAACATTGCTTTACAAAACTCATAAACACTTCAATCCTTAAAACGCTTGACCAATGGAGAACTGGAATCTCTCCAGCTCATCGCCGTAGTACCTGTCATTACCGCTGTAATCGTTAAGCGGAAACGCATAGCTGAAACGAAACAAACCCAGCGGCGCCAACCATTGTACGCCAATACCGATCGACGCACGCAGCTCATCGAATTCGGGTTTGTATTCAACGGGTGATCCTAATTTATCAGTAAATGCGACCTCGCCAGTATTAAACACATTGCCAATATCGTAGAAGAGGCTGGCGCGCGCCTGACTGGCCCATTTCGCCGGCAGCGGCAGTATCAGCTCTACCTGGCTTGCAACCAATACATTGCCGCCGTAAGGGCGACCAAAACTATCGCGTGGCCCGAGGTAGGATTCTTTGTAACCGCGAACCGACTGTGGCCCGCCACCGTAAAACTGCTTGTATGGCGGTAATGCGGTTGTGTCGCCTAGGGCCTCGCCCAATGCCAATTCGGCGTTGACCCTGACAACCCAGCGCCGCCACAGCGGAATATACTTTGTAAAATTGTAACGCGCAGTGAAGTACTCAACATCGCTACCCGGAACAGCCATCGAGAGAAACACCTGTTGTCGCATGCCCCGATCTGCAAAAAGTGCGCGATTGCGGCTATCGTATGTCCAGCCGACTATTAGTTCGATCGAATCAAAAGTTGTGCCGAAGAAATCGAAACCGGCGCTGGTGGTTTCAACGAAAGTGTCGCCGTTGTTTTGCACCCAATCCTGCGCCTGGGTCGTACTCGTCGATGACGCGAGCAGCTCCGAATGTTGAAAATTCAGACCAAACGATAAGGACTGAAATTCGCTCAGCGGATAGCCATAGTCGATCGTTGCACCCGCACTTTTTGTTGAAAAATCCGACGCAGCCGACGTAAATTGCGTGATATCACGAGAATTCACGCTGATAGTACGGCGTATGCCGTCCATCGTTCGGTATGGATCTGTATGCGAAAGGCTGTAGAGTTTTTGAAACCGCCCTGATCGCAGTTCGAGGGCAACACGATTTCCGGTACCAAGAAAATTGGTATGAATGATGCTTCCATTCAGCATCAGTTTTTGTGATTCCGAATAACCTACGCCGCCACTGAACTGGCCCGGCATTCGATACTCGAGATCGAAGTCAATATCAACGAGATCAGGGCTACCCAGAACCGGTGAATTGTTGACCTCAACTTTCTCAATGTACGGCAACCTCTGCAGCCTGATCTTGGACCGGTCAACCAGAAGATTGGACAGATACGCGCCCTCCATTTGTCGCATCTCTCGGCGCAAGACCTCATCGTCAACCTGGTCGACGCCATTAAAATTAATTCGTCGCACATAAACGCGGCTCTGGGGATCGACATAGAAAGTAATTGCTGCTTCTTTTTTCTCATGATCGAGTTCGGGAACCGGATCAATTTGCGCGTTCGCGTATCCCTGTTCGCCGAGCCGAATCGACATGAACTCGCTTGACCGTGTCAACAGAGCCTGATTGAAGACCGAGCCCGGTTGCGCGAGAATCAATGCTCGAAGAAATTCCTCGGGGACGACCATGTCACCGACCAGTTTGACTTCGGAAATTCTGTACAGCTCGCCTTCATGGATGCCGATCGTTACAAAAATATCTTTTTTGTTTGGCGATATTGCAACCTGAGTGGAATCCACCCGGAAGTCCGCGTAACCCCGATCCATATAAAAAGACGCCAGACTCTCGAGATCGCCTTCCAGTGCTTCCACAGAATAGCGATCGTCCTGTTTGATCCATGACAACCAGTTTGCAGTATCGAGCTTGAAACCGGCACGAATCTCTATCTCGTCGAACGCCATATTGCCAACGATATTGACCTGCCTAATCTTTGCGCGATCGCCTTCCTTGATATTGAATCCTACACGTACAGTGTTATTGGGCCGATCCTGCACATAGCTCTCGACCGAAACAGCATATTTGCCCTGGCCGTGATACTGCTCACGCAGGGCCGCTTCCACGTTTTCGAGAATAGAGCGATCGAATGTCCTGCCCTTCGCAAGCCCGATATCGCGTAGCGACCTCATCAGATCCTCTGTCTTGATATCTTTGTTGCCATCGATCTCGAAGCTCTCGATCGATGGGCGCTCGTGAACAACGATGACCAGGATGTCACCGTCGCGTCGAAATTCGATGTCGTCGAACAGCCCTTGCCCATAAAGGGCGCGAATCGATTCCTGCACACGAATACCATCGATGCTGTCGCCAATGTTGACCGGCAGATAATTAAACACCGTGCCTTCAGAGATGCGCTGTAAACCTTCGACGCGCATGTCGCGGACCACAAACTCATCCATCCCGACAGCGGCTAAGGGCAGCAGGCATAGCGCGACAACAAACATGTGAATCATTTTCCTGCCTGCATTCAGGTCGTCGTACATCTCTTTCATATCACGCACACTTCCAGTGTTTTATAGATTGCAGCATCTAATCGGCCGCACTTATTCGAGAATTCTCGCAATGTCATTATAAAAGACGAAACTCATTAGCAGTATCAGCGCGAAGATCCCGAATTGTTGGCCGATAATCTGTGCTCGTTCCGACAGTGGACTGCCTTTTACGAACTCGATTGTCTGATAGACGATCTGGCCACCGTCGAGTATCGGCACCGGCAGCAAATTAAGTACGCCCAGGCTGATACTCACCAGCGCCAGGAACGTAAGAAATTCACTGAAGCCGCGCTGTGCCGAATCACCGGCGAATTGCGCGATGTTGATAGGGCCGCTGATGTTCTTGATTGATACGTCGCCCGTCAACATACGTCCAAGCATGCGCACGGTAAAAATCGACGATGCCCATGTCCTGTACACCGCTGCACCGACCGAATCGATGGGTCCATATTTGCGCAAGTAATAGTAATCACCGATGTCACTGGAGGCCCGCACACCGAGCAAGCCCCGTATTTGACCGTCAACTTCTTGTTCTCCGATGACGACGTCGACTGCAAAAGCGCCCCCGGAGCGAACGTATTCAACCAACACGTCTTTTTGCGCCCGGACAGATACGATGCGAACAAGATCACCATACGTTTTGACCTGCTCGCCATCCACAGCCGTTATCCGGTCACCCGGTAACAATCCGGCGCCGGTCGCCGCACCGTCCTCGACAAGCTCACCAATAATTGCAGGCGGCTGCCATGGTCGGAAGCCCAGTCCTTCGAACAACATCCCGGGCTCGGTCAGACGCGATGCATCCTCGCCAACAACCAAGGTCGCGCGGCGTTGCCGGCCATTTGCAGCCTCGAGCGTCAGCGAGACACGTCCGTCAGTCACCATATGGTCAAGTATCGCGACCAGCGTCGATTCCCAGTCTGCGGTTACCACATCACCGACCGCTACAATCTTGTCGCCGAACTCAAGCCCCGCTTTCGCTGCATATGAATCGGGAAGCACGTCTCCGACAGCAGGCTGAAGCGTTGGAATTCCACCCAGAAACAGCGCCCAGTACGCCACGATTGCGAACAGAAAATTGAATCCGGGACCGGCCAGAAGCACAGTGATGCGTGCCCAGATCGGTCGATGATTGAATGCCCGACCGTCGTCTTCCGGCGCAACCGGCCCTTCTCGCCCGTCGAGGAAGCGGACGTAGCCGCCCAACGGTATCGCGCTGATGCAGTACTCGGTCTGATCGGCGCCGCGGATCCAGGTCCATATCGGCTTGCCGAAGCCGATCGAGAACCGCAGCACTTTCATGCCGAGCCAGCGACCGACGATGTAATGGCCAAACTCGTGGACCGTGACCAGGATGCTGATCGCGACAATGAATGCCACCAGACTCGTCAGTGCATCACCCATGATCAGTCAATTCCTTTAATAAATTCAATCGCTTGAACATCTTGTCCAGCGGCGGGTCGATGCCAGTGGGCTGTGCACTTGCATAGTGTTGACTTGCCCGGCCTGCAGCAGTTCCCAGGGCCCCGCTTACTAGCCTAGGCTCTGCGCAGTGAACAGCAACTGAACGGCCGGTCATCGTAAGCCCGACCAGCTCAACCCGAGCGCAAAAAGCGGGGCTGCAGCTGAGACGCTGTCGATGCGGTCGAGCACACCACCGTGTCCAGGAAACAGCGTGCCGCTGTCTTTGACGCCCGCTGTGCGCTTGAACATGCTAACGGTCAGGTCGCCAACGATCGAAACCGCCGCAACCGCCAGGCAAAATGGCACGAAGACTGACAGATTCGTATCAATCCAGAACGATCTGCCGACAATCAATAATACGACAGCCGCCAATCCGCCGATGGCACCCTCCCAGGTCTTACCGGGGCTTATCTGCGGCGCAAGCTTGACGCGACCGAAGTTCTTGCCGGCAAAATAGGCGCCACTGTCCGCCACCCAGACAATTAGCAGCGCAAATAACAGGATGGTTGGTTCAATGTCATATAAGAACATCAATGCTACAAACAGAGGCACCAGCACGATGGCTCCCGCAAACCAGCGTATGACGGTTGGTATCGGCGTCGGAAAGAAAAACGTCCAGATCAGTGCGGCCAGCCACCAGGCCATACTCACCATCAGCAGGAGTTCGGTGTAATTTTCCAGCGCCAGTGACACGGCCACGAGCATGGCCCCGATCAGGGCGACATAGACGATACGGGTCGCGATGGCCGATGTGCCAAGAAAACCGGACCACTCCCAGGCGCCGACAAGCATCAGTCCGCCAATGGCGATTCGGGTCGCGATCGGCGCCACCACGAACAGCACAACCAACAGCACCAAAAGCGCCAATACTGCAGTAACTATTCGCTGTCTCATTAACTAACCGCCTCGGCCTGTTCCCCGGTATGCCCATAGCGACGCTCGCGGCTCGCGTAAAAGGCCAGGGCCTCAGTAAACTCTTTTTGACCAAAATCGGGCCAAAGCGTGTCGCAAAACCACAGCTCCGCATAAGCGAGGTTCCACAGCAGAAAATTACTGATGCGTTGCTCGCCACCCGTACGGATTAGCAAGTCCGGATCGGGCACCTCAGCGAGCTCAAGTTCTGCCGCAAACGCGGTGTCATCGATATCCTGCGCCACGATGTCGCCGTCAGCCACGCGCCCGGCCAGCCGCCGTGCAGCCTGCACGATGTCCCAGCGACCGCCATACGCGACGGCAACCTGTAACCGTAATCCCGTGTTGTCACTCGTTCGCGATTCCGCTGCAATAATCTTGTCGAGTAGTTTCGGCTGCAGTAGGTCGCGCGAACCGATAAACTCGAGCCTTACATTATTACGATGCAACTCTTCGATTTCTCGTTGCAGCGATTCGACGAATAATCCCATGAGCTTGCTGACCTCCTCACGAGGACGGTTCCAGTTTTCGCTGCTGAACGCGAACAAGGTCAGATATCGGACCCCGTGCTCGGCGGCGATTTCGACTATTTTGCGAACGGCACTCGCTCCAGACCGGTGCCCGGCATGGCGCGGAAGTGCCCGCTTGCGAGCCCAGCGGCCGTTGCCGTCCATGATGACGGCCACATGATTGGGAATATTTGGGTCCACGGTCAGCAATGAAATATTCGGCTTAGATTTCGAGCAACTCGGCTTCTTTATCCGCAAGAACCTTGTCGATTTCGGCGACGTATTTATCGGTGATCGACTGGATTTCATCGTGCGCCCGATGGTCATCGTCCTCACCGATCATTTTTTCCTTGAGCAAGTCTTTGACATCGCCTAACGCGTCACGACGAATATTACGAATAGCCACTCGGCCACCTTCAGCCTCGTGGCGCACGATACGGATCATGTCTTTCCTGCGTTCCTCCGTCAGCATCGGTAGTGGCACACGAATTACGGTTCCGGCCGAGGCAGGGTTCAACCCGAGGTCGGAATTCATGATGGCCTTTTCGATGACCGACACCATTATCTTTTCCCATGGCGTCACAGTCAGCGTACGAGAGTCCTCAACACCGATGCTGGCGACCTGATTCAACGGCACTTGAGAACCATAGTATTCGACGGTAATGTGATCGAGCAGGCTCGTATGTGCACGGCCTGTGCGCAGCTTGAGCAGTTCCTGCTTCAGCGAACCGACACTTTTTGCCATGCGGTCACCGGCATCCTTCTTGATCTCATCCAACACTTTATTCGCCCTCTTTGTAAATCGCTTTCCTGCTGATCAGGCGGTCACCAGAGTACCAATATTGTCGCCGGACATGGCCTGAACCATCGCATTGGCACGTGTCAGGTCAAATACTCGCAGCGGCAAGTTATTGTCGCGACACATGACTATCGCCGTAGCGTCCATTACCGACAGCTTGTCGGACAATACCTTGTCGAAAGAAACCGTGTCGTAACGCGTCGCATCCGGATTACTAAGCGGGTCTGCGTCATAGACACCATCGACTTTGGTCGCCTTAAGCAATACATCGGCACCGATCTCGATTGCCCTTAGCGCCGCCGCTGTGTCGGTCGTGAAAAACGGGTTGCCTGTTCCAGCCGCCAGCAAGACGACCCGGCCTTTTTCAAGATGGCGTACAGCTCTACGCCGGATATAGTCCTCACAGACCTGGTGAATGACCAGAGCCGACATGACTCGTGCGTAGACACCGAGGGACTCGAGTGCGTCCTGAATCGCCAGTGCATTCATGACTGTTGCGAGCATACCCATGTAGTCACCCGTCACTCGATCCATGCCGGCACGGGCCAGGCCGGCGCCGCGGAAAATGTTGCCCCCGCCAATAACGATCGCGATTTCAACCCCAGTCTTCTGTGCGGTCGCAATTTCTGCGGCCATGCGTTGAATGACCGTTGGCTCGATGCCGTAATCCAGATCGCCCATTAGCGCCTCACCGCTGAGTTTCAGCAAGACGCGACGGTATCGATTTGGCGCATCACTCATAGAATTGACCCGGCGGTAATATTAAGACTTTTAGCCATTCTTCCTGGCATCCTCGATTTGCTTCATTACTTCTTTCGCAAAATTTTCTTCTTTCTTTTCAATGCCTTCGCCGACCTCGAAACGTACAAAAGCTGTGACCGTCGCACCAGCATCGCTTAAGAGCTTGCCAACGCTGATGTCAGGATCCTTGACGAACGGTTGTCCGAGCAACGTGACCTGTTTGAGAAACTTGTTGATGCGCCCTGCAATCATTTTTTCGACGATTTCTTCGGGCTTGCCAGAATCCCGGGCTTGCTCGGTCAGAATGCGGTGTTCGCTCTCTAGTGTTTCCGCAGGCACTCCCGACTCGTCAATGCACATCGGCTTGCTTGCGGCAACATGCATCGCAATGTCACGACCCAGGACCTCATCACCTCCATCAAATGCCACAACGGCGCCAATTCGTGCTCCGTGCGTATAACTTGAGATTTCGCCATCGGCAATCACCGACGCAATTCGTCTTACACTGATGTTCTCGCCAATCTTGGCGACGAGTTCGGTGCGGGCCGCTTCGACAGATCGCCCATCTGCGAGTTCTACTTGCGCGAAAGCCTCGACATCAGTGGTTCCCGATGCGAGTGCTGCGGCTGCAACGGCTTGCACGAAAGCGACAAAGTTTTCGTCCTTCGCAACGAAGTCCGTCTCCGAATTGACCTCGACGATAACGGCTCTATTACCGTCCTGGAGCACGACAATGCGCCCGTCCGCTGCAATCCGGCTGGCTTTCTTGTCTGCTATCGCCTGGCCTGATTTGCGCAGCACGTCTACAGCTGCGTCGAGGTCTCCATCGGTCGCTACGAGCGCCCTCTTGCACTCCATCATGCCCGCGCCTGTGCGCTCGCGTAGTTCCTTGACCATCGATGCACTAATCGACATCTCATGTTCCTCGGTGTGTTCGGGCATTGACCAATAAAATCATCGCTACTTGCTCTTGCCCGAACCCTTGTCTGCCGCCGGCTTGTCAGCGGCATCAGCCTTCTTCGTGGTTTTCTTGGCAGCTTTGCTGGCCGTTTTCTTGGCGGCTTTCCTGACGGTTTTCTTAGCGGTTTTCTTGGCGGTCTTATTGGCAGCCGTTTCGGCCGCAGACGACTCCTTCGCACCGCTGTCCTCCATTGCGACCGGCTTTGGCTCATCCGGCTTCGCTACGGCTTGCTTTGCTTCTGGTTTTTCAGCTTCTGCTTGCGCCGCTTCAGCCGTGACTTCCTCTGCTTGCGCCGCTTCAGCCGTGACTTCCTCTGCTTGCGCCGCTTCAGCCGTGACTTCCTCTGGCTGCGCCGCTCCGGCCGTGACTTCCTCTGGCTGCGCCGCTTCGGCTTTGACTTCCTCTGGCTGCGCCGCTCCGGCTTTGACTTCCTCTGGCTGCGCCGCTCCGGCTTTGACTTCCTCTGGCTGCGCCGCTTCGGCCTTGACTTCCTCTGGCTGCGCCGCTTCGGCCGTGACTTCCTCTGGCTGCGCCGCTTCGGCGTCGGCTGGCTTGGGCTCCGGCTTTTTCAGCTCGACCTTCCTGGTCAGCTCGACTTTCCTGCCCGACGGTCTTTTCCTGATTGAAGCCTGTTTGCCCGTTTTTTTCTTGCGGCCCGTTGGTTTCTTGACCTTACCTTCTGCATCAAGCTCAACGAATTCATCTTCGCCGAGTGCGACCTCGGGCAGCGTTGTCTTGCCATCGAGGACCGCGTCCGCAACCATTCCGGCATAAAGATCGATTGCGCGCATCGCATCATCGTTGCCAGGAATGACGTAGTCGATTCCCTCCGGTGAACAATTGGTATCAACAATGGCGACAACTGGAATTCCAAGCTTGCGGGCCTCCCTGACGGCGATGTCCTCGTGATCGACATCGATGACAAACAACACGTCGGGCAAGGAAGTCATTTCCTTGATGCCGCCCAGGCTGCGTTCGAGCTTGTTCTGTTCGCGGCTGAGCCCAAGCAGCTCCTTCTTTGTCAGACCATCCATGCCGCCATCTTCCGCCATCTGCTCGAGCACCATCAGGCGCTTGACCGATTGACGGATCGTCTTGTAATTCGTCAGCATGCCG
>JADFKA010000018.1 GCA_022565135.1 Pseudomonadota bacterium | reverse complement strand
TATGGCTCGCCACGACCTTCGTCGCCTTTTCGCCTCCTCAGTCCGGAGCCGATTTCGGATCTCCGAGACTATGGATTCCTCGACGTGATCGGAGGGCTTCTCCTCTTCCCACCGTTCCATAAGGCTCCAGATACGGGCCCATTGAGCCCGTTTTTGCTGACAACTTGAGCAAGACCTGACATGAAGAATCAGCTCTTCGGGGGGCTCCTCCCCTACCCCGACTTAGCGGATTCGACCCCATCGATAACTTTTTTCGCGTCGTAAGTAGCGAATTTCCAAGGCGAGGCGAGCCCGAAATGGGCCTAAACGGCCTGTAGTGAAGACCTACCCCCTTTTCAGGGTTACCGAACACGCAGTATTCTACGTGCACGATGTTCTTACGTTGCACGAAACGCAACAAGGATGGCAAGGAGCACCGTTACTGGAATGTGGTCGAGAACCGCCGGGTAACAGGTGGACGAGTCGTTCAGCGCCAAGTGCTCTATCTCGGTGAGATCAACGACTCTCAGCGTCAGGCGTGGCGCAAGACCATCGAGGTCTTCGAGGATGGAGCAGTATTGCCGCGGACGATAGCACTGTTTCCCGAGGATCGGCCCGTAGAAATTGATGACGACGATGTGGTGCAGATCCGGCTGAAGGATCTGGAACTGCACCGGCCGCGACAGTGGGGCGCATGCTGGCTGGCCTGTCACGTGTACGAGCAGTTGGGGCTCGATGAGTTCTGGGCGAAGCGGTTGGAGCCGAGCCGCAAGGGGACGCGCTGGGATCTGATCACCCAGGCGTTGAGCTGCTACCGGCTGATTGAGCCTGGCAGCGAGTGGCGTCTACATCGGCACTGGTACGACAACAGCGCGATGGCCGATTGTCTGGGGGCGGGCTTTGAACTGGTGGAGATCCACAAGCTCTACAAGTGCCTGGACCAGCTCCTCGATGACTTTGACGGGTCTAATGTTGGCGAAAACGCTTAATTCGGCACGCAGTTTCAAGAGCCCCTGTTCCGGCCGCACGCTGGCATTGGGATCGGACCACTGCGGTCCACCAACAGCGCCCAGAATTACTGCGTCGCTCTCTTTGCAGCTCGATATCGTGCTGGCAGGCAAGGGGTTCCCCGTTGCATCTATAGCAGCGCCACCGATTAAATGTTCATTGAAGTTGAAACTGTGGCCATGTCGGGACGCGATGACCTCAAGAAGTTCACGGCCCGAATTTGTGACCTCAGGGCCGATGCCGTCCCCGGGCAGGAGTGTAATCAGGGCGTCCAGGAGCGCGCCTCCTCAAAGGATTGAATTGTGTCCGCATGATTTCTCAAGTAGCCGAGTTGATCGATTCCTTCGATTAGACAATGTCGGGCAAAAACATCAATTGGGAACTCGACGACTCTGCCGTCCGGCAACGTCAGCGTCGACGCGACGATATCAATGTCAATCTCGATGCCGGGCTTGCTGAGCAGGTATTGATGAAGGTCGTCATCCACAACGACAGGAACAAGACCGTTTTTGAGAGAGTTATTGCGAAATATGTCAGCGATTGCGGTCGAGATCACGGCGCGAAAACCGTAGTCGAGCAGAGCCCATGGTGCATGCTCGCGAGAGGAGCCGCAGCCGACGTTTCTGCCCGCAACCAGAATTTCGCAGCCTTTTGCGGTCGCCGCATTCAACGGGAAGTCGGGCTTGTCGCTGCCGTCTTTGTTGTAGCGAAGATCATGAAAAAGATTCTTACCCAGGCCCTCGCGGCTTGTCGTTGTCAGAAAGCGCGCCGGAATAATCTGATCCGTATCGATGTCTTTGGTTGCCAGTACGACGGTTCGCGACTGGATGCGTTTGATTGCTTTCATATGCTGCGCGGGTCCGTGACACGCCCGCGGATTGCCGAGGCTGCTGCGGTGGCAGGACTGGCAAGTATTGTTCGTGCGCCAATACCCTGGCGTCCTTCAAAATTTCGATTACTCGTGCTGACGCTCAGTTGTCCGGGCTTGACAATGTCGCCGTTCATGCCAATGCACATTGAACAACCAGCCTCGCGCCATTCTGCGCCGGCTTTCTTGAAAATAATATCGAGGCCACGGGCCTCGGCTTCGTTTTTGATTTGCTGCGATCCCGGTACGACCAGCATTCGAACACCCGCCGCAATCTTGTGGCCTCTGAGGATCGCCGCTGCCTGCTCAAGGTCACTTATGCGTCCGTTTGTACAACTGCCAATGAAAACCACATCGATGCTGTTGTGCGATAAGGGCTTGCCCGGTGTGAGCTGCATATAGTCGAGCGCCTTCCTGAAACTTGGATCGTTGCCGGCATCCGGAACGGGATCGTTTACGCCAATGACCATTCCAGGATTTGTGCCGAAGGTCACCATTGGCTGTAAACAGCGGACATCCAGTGTGACTGACTTATCGTATGTCGCAGCATCGTCTGTGCGTAGCGCCTGCCAGCGAGTAACAGCCTTGTCCCAATCAACACCCCTGGGTACGCGAGGGCGGCCGTGCAGATACTCAAACGTCGTATCGTCAGGTGCGATCAAACCAGCGCGTGCACCTGCCTCGATTGACATGTTGCAAACAGTCATGCGTTGCTCCATGTTGAATGACCTGATCGCATTGCCCCGGTACTCCAGGACGTATCCGGTACCGCCTTCGACGCCGATCTCTCCGATAATCGCCAGGATGAGGTCCTTCGCGCTCACACCGTCCGGCATTTGACCGTCTATGTTAATCGCCATCGTTTTGGGCTTACGTTGCAACAAACATTGCGTCGCGAGGACGTGTCCAACTTCGGTCGTACCGATGCCGAAGGCGAAGGCGCCAAAGGCGCCGTGCGTACTGGAATGGCTATCGCCGCACACGATGGTCTTGCCGGGCTGGGTCGCGCCGAGTTCGGGTCCGATGACATGCACAATGCCACGATGTTCGCTGCCAAAACCCAGCAGCTCGATTCCGAAGTCGCGACAGTTTTTTTCCATCTGCCGGATCTGATTCGCAGCGCCATCAGCGACGATCGGTAAATCCTTGAAGCTTGCAAGCGGTGTTGTTGGCGTCGAATGATCCATCGTCGCCAAGGTTAAATCCGGGCGCCGCACAGGCAGGCCCTTTTCTCTTAACAATGAAAAAGCCTGCGGCGTTGTTACTTCGTGAACGATATGCAGGTCGATGTACAACACGGCTGGCGCATTGGGCGTTTCGGGAACGACCACATGATCGTTCCAAAGCTTGTCGAACAGAGTTGACGCTTGAGTCACCTTTATGCTCTTGCAGTCCTCTAAATGCTGGCGCGACTGACTGCGGTCGTCTGGCCACTTTCCGATGTGCGTTTGTTACGACGAAGTATCCGGTTCATTACCTCGAGACAGGCGCGACTACCTGCCTCCACAATATCGACGTTGGCAGCGCGGCCCCGGTAACTGGATCCGCCGTATTCCACGGCAATCGTTACCTCACCCTGAGCGTCTTCACCCATCGATGCGCTGTGCAGCTCGAAGCTCTTTAGCGTGAGCGCAACACCGGTGACTGTTTCCAGCGCCGTGAATGCAGCCGCAACAGGACCGTCGCCACTCGCTGTTTCATTGACCTCGGTTCCGTCCTCGTTAACAAGCATAACCATCGCCGTGGCGGGCTGCCCTGAATTTGTTTGCACGGACAGCGACTTTAGAAACCAGGGTCCGGCTGATGCACCATCAACATTCATTATAATGGCTTCAATGTCACCATCGTAAACATCTTTCTTCTGATCGGCCAGTTTCTTGAATGCCTGAAAGGCACGGTTTGTTTCAAGCTCGCCCAGTGTAAACCCGAGTTCCTGCACGCGCTTGCGAAACGCATGGCGACCACTGTGTTTTCCAAGTACCAGGTTGGAACGGCTAAGCCCAACATCTTCGGGGCGCATGATTTCGTATGTCGATGCGTTCTGCAGCATGCCGTGTTGATGAATGCCGGCTTCATGTGCGAACGCATTTTCACCGACGATGGCCTTGTTGCGCGGCGTATGCATTCCAGTGATGCTGGAGACGAGACGCGACGTCGGATACAAGCGAGTTGTTTCGATGTCTGTGTGCAAGCCAAAAAACTCCGCTCGCGTCTTGAGGGCCATGACGACTTCTTCGAGGCTGCAATTGCCCGCACGCTCCCCGATGCCGTTGATCGTGCACTCTATTTGTCGAGCGCCCGCGCGAACGGCGGCAAGGCTGTTCGCAACCGCCATGCCGAGGTCATCGTGACAATGAACAGACAAACAAATGTCGTCTATGTTTTCGACATGCTCCGTCAAGTATTGAAACAGCAATTCGAATTCACCCGGCACCGTATAGCCAACCGTGTCTGGAATATTGACGGTCGTTGCTCCCGCTTCGATGGCCGCGCTGACTACTTCCGCGAGATAAGGCAATTCCGTTCTGGATGCGTCTTCGGGTGAAAACTCAACATCATCGACAAGTTCGCAAGCCAGGCGTATCGCTCCAACAGCGATCTTGATGATTTCCTCTTTGGCCATCTTGAGCTTGTACTCACGATGAATCTCACTGGTCGCCACGAACACGTGAATACGATGATTGTCAGCGCCTTTGACGGCTGCGTGAACTTTTTCGATGTCTTCCGGGTTGCAACGGGCAAGGCCGCATATCGTCGGTCCGAGATTTGCGTCGGCAATGGCTTTAACCGATTCGAAATCACCCGGGGAGGCAGCCGGGAAGCCCGCCTCGATAATATCCACGTTCAGCTCGGACAGTGCTTGAGCGATTCTAAGCTTCTCACCCGGTGTCATGCTGCAACCGGGCGCCTGCTCCCCATCGCGCAACGTCGTATCGAAAATTCGTATCCTGTTGTCCATAAGGATCAGCCTTGCCTGTTAGTTCTCCAACCAATCCATACGACTGCGTAAATCCGCACCGACTTTTTCGATCGGGTGCTGCAGATCAGCATCCATTCTGCGTTTGAACTCCGTCATGCCTGCCTCGCTCTCCGCGATCCAGTTGCGCGCGAATGTGCCGTCCTGAATATCAGAGAGCACGGCTTTCATCGCCGCGCGCGATTCGTCGCCAACGACTCGGGGTCCACTGATCATGTCTCCCCACGCTGCAGTGTCGCTGATGAACTCGTACATTTTGTGCAACCCGCCTTCGTGCAAGAGATCGACGATGAGTTTCAGCTCGTGCATGACTTCGTAGTACGCAACTTCAGGTTGGTAGCCGGCTTCAACAAGGGTTTCAAATCCAGCGACAATCAGTTCCGTTGCACCACCACACAGTACAGCTTGTTCGCCGAACAGGTCGGTTTCGGTTTCTTCTGCGAACGTCGTTTCGATTACACCGGCCCGCGCGCCACCGATGCCAGCCGCATAGGCCAGTGCCAGCTGCAATGCTTCGCCGCTCTTATCCGCATCGACTGCAACCAGGCAGGGCACGCCGTTACCCTCTTCGTATTGTCTGCGGACGAGGCCGCCCGGACCCTTCGGCGCGATCAACACCACATTGAGGTCTTCCCTGGGCTCGATTTGCTGGTAGTGAATCGCAAACCCGTGCGCGAAGAGCAGCGTTGCAGCGTCGGGTATTTCTGCTTCTATCGCGGCGTAAAGACTCTTTTGCGCCATGTCAGGTGTCAGGAATGCAATTATGCACGCGCCTTTAACGGCCTCTGCAAGTTCTTTGACGTGCAGCCCGTCCGCTTCGGCTTTGGCCCAACTGGCACCGCTGCGGCGCAATCCAACAACGACGTTAAAACCGCTGTCTTTGAGATTCAGGGCGTGGGCACGGCCCTGGCTACCGTAGCCGAGAATGCTTATCTGTTTGTCCTGCAGGCAGGAGATGTCGACATCTGCTTCTGAATACAACTGCATGCGTGTTTATCCTTACTGCATAGGTGCAACGAACACCATAAAAAAAAACCCACAGTCCTTGCGGGTGCGGGGATGAGGCGCATCATGTTGCAAGGCTGTGATCATGTCAACTCGTGTATTTTCAGTTACTTGTGATACTAAATCCTCGGTCTGCATGGACGCCAGGAACTTAAGTTGTTGTTGGGCTGGTACTCGTTTGAGCATATGTTATTCTTGGCGCTCGGAACTTCAGGACCTGAAAACAATCAAGGAAACAATAGGCGGGGAAGCCGGCATTGTCCGGGAAGCCATAGATAGAGAGAGCTAATCGGTCCGAAAATTTCAACGCCGCGGCGACAGTGGAGAGGGTCGCGAGCGCAGGCAGGGGCACCAATCAGTGCACTCTGTTATTCAATAGTGCGGGTATTAAGTTCTATATAAGAGCGTCTATCTTGCATTCCTCTCCCAGGATATCTAACTACAACTCGAGCTTTTGAAGGAGCGTTCATGAAACGGTGCATAAGCAGCAGTCGGCGCGGAGCCATGGCAATTATTGCTACGTTGGTAGTCGCAACATCCGGCAGCGTTTTCGCCCAGTCTGTCGACCAGGTCCTGCAAGCTGATCAACGTCGTTTGACGTTGGCCCAGCAGTCGCAAGAGCGCATTAACAGTATTGTTGAAGGCACTCGATCTCTGGAAGACCAATACCGGGCAATTAATAAGGAGATCGACGGTTTACGTGTTTACAACCGTCTGATGGGTGCACAGACCGACGGTCAGCAAGCAGCGTTGGAGGACATCGCGCTGTCAATGGACCAGGTCGATGTCATTAATCGTCAGATCTTCCCGCTCATGACGCGCATGATTGATGGCCTCGAACGGTTAATCGCGCTCGACGTTCCCTTCCTGATGGAAGAACGTACGACTCGCGTCTCTGGCCTCAAAGATATTCTGGAACGCTCTGACGTGACTGTCTCCGAAAAATTCCGCAAGGTCATGGAGGCCTACCAGATCGAGAATGATTACGGCGACACGTCAGAAACATACACCCAGACGCTGACTTTTGGTGACAATACGCGCAGCTACAATATTTTGCGCATTGGTCGTATCGGTCTGTATTTCCAGTCTGATGACGCCAATATCACCGGCCGTTGGGATAATACGGCGCGAGAATGGGTGCGTGACGATTCGGCGCGTGCCGAGATCCGCAAGGGATTAAGTATCGTCAAACAGATCATAGCGCCTGAGATTATCGTCATCCCGGTCTCTGCAGCTTCAACTTCGGAGGCTTCTTAAATGAAACGCATAATTACAATATTGGCTGCCAGCCTTCTGTTTGTCGGGTCTGCTGCGGCAATTGCGCAGGATGATGGCGCATCAAGCATGGCCGAACTCCTGAACCTGATTCAGCAAGGGCAGGCACGAGATTCCAGAGAAGCACGTCAACGTGAGGCGCAATTCACACAGCGTCGCGGCGAGCAACAAAACCTTCTGAATCAGTCGCGCTCGGAGCGCAATCGTCAGGAGCGTGAAAGCAGCCGTCTTGAGCAGTTGTTCAAATCACGGCAAACTGAAATCGTTGCCGCCAGAGCCGCCCTGGATGAGCGTCTTGGTGCGCTGAAAGAACTTTTCGGTGTTCTGCAGACGGTCTCCGGTGATACACAAGGTCGATTCAATTCTTCGTTGACCAATTTGCAATTTCCGGATCGCGAGGAATTTCTTGTAGCGCTCGGCAGCAAAATGGCCAGCGCAACAGAGCTTGCGTCAATCGAGGATATCGAACGCCTCTGGTTCGAGCTGCACCGCGAGATTGTTGAGTCAGGCAAGATCGTTCGCTTCAATCATCTCGTCTTCCAGGCAGACGGCCAGCAAGCCGAGCAGGAAATCATTCGTGTGGGCCTGTTCAACATCATCTCCGACGCCGGCTATCTCAAGGTCAATACGGATGGCTCCATATCGGAAATGAGTCCGCAGCCCGATTCTCGACTGAGGGGCTCCGCGCGCGATCTCATGGATGCGACCGGCGGTACAGTTGCATTTGGACTCGACGGAACGGGTGGCGGCATTCTGGCGTTGCTGGTGCTGTCACCAACGGTCATGGATCGCGTTCATCAGGGCGGTATCGTCGGTTACTGCATCATTGCACTCGGCGCATTGGGTCTGCTGATGGCGATCTGGCGCTGGTTCGGTTTGTCGGGCGACAGTCGTCGCGTTAAGGCGCAGCTGAAGAGAGACACTGCCAGTACGGACAATCCGCTGGGTCGTGTTCTTGCAGCCTACGAGAGCAATCAGAGTGCAGACACTGAGACCATCGAGCTCAAATTGAGCGAGGCGGCACTCAAAGAGATACCGGGACTCACCAAGGGACTGCTGTTTATTAAAGTTATTTCGGTGGTGGCGCCGCTCATGGGGCTGCTCGGTACAGTTACAGGCATGATCAAGACCTTCCAGGTCATCACGCTGTACGGTGCGGGCGATCCGAAATTAATGGCCGGCGGTATTTCGCAGGCACTGATGACGACAGTATTGGGCCTGGTTGTCGCAATACCGATGGTATTGCTGCACACGGTTGTTAGTGGCCAGAGTCGCCGGATTATCAACATCATCCAGTCGCAGAGTGCAGGCCTTGTTGCCCGTCACTCGGAGCGTAATGGCTAAGCAAGGGAGAGCCACATGTATTGGCTAACTGATGCAATAGAAGCCATTCGGGATTTCATGGCCCTGGGCGGACCTGTGCTGAAAATCATCGCCGTCGCGATCTTCATGATGTGGTCACTTATCGTCGAGCGTTTGCTGTTTTTTCGCTCGACGATGAAAGACATGTCACGCGAGATCCATGACCAGTGGGAGGCGCGTAATGAGCGACGCTCCTGGCATGCACACCAGATACGAGAATTGATGATTTCTCAATTCAGTCTGGCTGTGAATCGCGGAATTTCGATGATTCAGACATTTGTCGCGCTATGTCCGCTGCTCGGTCTGCTCGGAACTGTAACCGGAATGATCAAGGTCTTTCAGGTTCTTGCAGTTTCCGGATCCGGCAATGTTCGAGCCATGGCAGGCGGTGTTTCACAGGCGACTGTACCTACGATGGCGGGAATGGTCGGGGCGCTCTCCGGAGTACTCCTTGTAACACTGCTGACTCGTCGTGCCATGCGAGAAATTGAGTTTCTCGAAGACTCACTCACGATGGATCACTAAGAGGAATTCGAATGCGTCGTAAACATGATTTCTCAATGGGCCCGGAAGAGGAAGAAAGCTCGATCGATCTGACGCCGATGTTGGACGTCGTATTCATCATGCTTATCTTTTTCATTGTGACTTCTTCGTTCATCAAGGAGGCGGGTCTGGACGTTAATCGTCCGGATGCGCCCGTAACCGAAGCGAAACCGGAGGATTCCAATATCCTGGTTTCGATTCGGGCCAATGATGAACTCTGGATTAATCGACGTTTGATTGACCCACGTGCGTTGCGAGCAAATATCGAGCGCTTGCACGCGGAAAATCCGAAGGGCTCAGTGGTGATCATGGCGGACAGAAAATCCACTAACAAAATGTTGGTGACCGTCATGGATTCATCACGTATGGCAGGCGTTTACAACATCTCAATTGCGGATAACAAACAATGAGCAGGAATAAGAGTGCGATAGGTGGAGAAGAGGAAGAGGCTACGATCGACCTTACGCCGATGCTTGATGTCGTATTTATCATGCTGATTTTCTTCATTGTGACCGCATCGTTTATCAAAGAGTCCGGTATCGATGTCAACCGTCCAACTGCTTATACGGCAGAGAAACAAGCCGATGCGGCCATCCTCGTCGCGATTAGTGCTATTGATGAGATCTGGATTGACCGCAACGTAGTTCCGGTCGCAAACGTGCGCAGTATCATCCAGAAGTTACATCTCGAGAACCCCAAAGGGTCGCTCGTCATTCAGGCGGATGAAAACTCGACCAACGAGCTACTTATCATCGTGATGGAGGCAGCCAAACATGCGGGTGTCGTAAATGTCGCGATTTCGGCGTTGGACGAGTAGGCGATAAGGAGCATTTAGACATGATCGGCCGATATGCATTTTCAATGGTTCTTGGTGTTGTTGTAACGCTCAGCCTGCTGTTTATTATGCAGTTGTTGATTGCGTCCGGTAAGGCAGCATTGTCCGAGCCGCGCGCGCGCGCGCAACTCGACTTTGTTCGCGTCAAGCGTAACGAGAACCTCAATATTGAGGACTTCACACCCGAGAAACCACCACCACCGCCAGAGGTTCCACCTGAGACTCCACCGCAGGAGATGGACTTAGTAGATCCGAATGCGCCGACAATCAGTATCGCGGCACCAACGGTTAATGCGGATACGAACATTGGTGGTCCCGTCGGCATGAATATTGCTGAGGGGGACTACCTGCCAATTGTTCGTGTAGCACCGGTCTATCCTGCACGCGCATTGTCGAGAGGCCTCGAAGGCTATGTGGACATGTCGTTTACGGTTACTGAAACGGGAACGGTGATAGATGCCATCGTGCTGTTCTCCACCAGTAGTCTGTTTGAGCGAGCGGCAACGAGGGCTGTGTTGAAATTTAAATACAAGCCACGCGTTGTCGACGGTATACCGATTGCCGTGGTGGGTGTAAAAACTCGCATATCATTCCAAATCGAGGACTAAGGTCTGGATCGATTTTGACCCTGGCGGGATCAAACGATCGAAGAGGAAATTATCCGACATGATATTTAACAATCGAATGTCTTTAAGAGTTTGCCTTGTCGTCGTAATTGCGATGCTGATGTCCGGCAGCGCGCTGGCACAGAAGGCAAAGAAGCAAGAGCGGGCTATTCGGGATCAACAGAAAACGAAGCAGGCACAAGCGGTCAGTAAGGAAGTTTATTCTCAAATTGAGAAGGCACAGGAACTTCTTGATGAAAACGATGACGTTGGTGCTCTAAGAGTTATGAATCGTCTCTATAACCCGGACAAGTTGACCGAATACGAGCAGGTCAATGTTCTGAATTACCTCGGCTTTATTTACTACAACATGGATGACATCGCGAATGCGATGCGCAGCTATGAGAAGCAGTTGTTGATTCCGAGCCTGGAGCCGCAGACCGCTAAAATGACAACCTATACGCTTGCCCAGCTGAACATGATGGAAGAGCGATATGGGCGCGCACTGGAATTGCTGAACAATTGGTTCATCCTCGAGACAAATCCTGCGCCCGAACCATTCATTCTCAAAGCCCAGATCCTGTATCAGTTGGATCGATTCGCTCAGATGGTCGTGCCTATTGAGAATGCGATGCAGGTCGCCAGGAAGCGTGAAAAGCCAGTTAAGGAAAGCTGGTACGTACTGTTGAACTTTGCTTACTTCATGCAGGAAGATTTCCGCAAGGTCCGGGACATTCAAAAGACCCTGCTGGAAAACTGGCCGAAGAAACGCTATTGGTTCTCTTTGGCCGGGGCCTATACGGAACTCGGTGAAGACCAGAACCTGATCGCGGCGTATGACGCTGCGTACACGCAGGGAATGCTCGAGAAAGAGTCCGAATACGTCACGATGGCGCAGCTGTACATGCAACGCGAGGTGCCATACAAGGCAGCGACCTTGCTCCACGAGCGCATGAACAACGGCACGATCACGAAGAATGAGAAAAACTACCGCTTGTTGTCACAAGCCTGGCAGATGAGCCAGGAGGACGAAAGGGCGATTCCGGCGCTCACGCAAGCGGCGCGTTTGAGTGATGACGGTGAGCTCGACATTCGCCTGGGAAACGCGTATCTCAATTTGGGGAAATACGACGATTGCGTTAAGTCGGTAAGGACGGGTATTCGCAAGGGTGACCTGAAGCATCCGGACAATGCTCAGATTTCACTCGGTATGTGTCTGTATAATTTGCGTAAATACAGCGATGCGAAAAGTGCGTTTCGTAAATCAGCAAAAGTCGAGAAGTCACGGCGGATTTCCAATCAATGGATGCGCGTCATTGACGCTGACATAGCCCGCAATGAGCAAATTCGCCTTGCGCAGAAAGCGGCACGCAAGAAACGTGCAGAAGTTGACGCACGTCGCGCGGCGACAAACCGCGTCTGACCCACGAAAGACGTCTTACTCGACAGACAACCGCCAAACATTCAATTAACAGGCGATAAACGCAGGGGCGTTGACCGGACTCGGTCAACGCCCCTACAATTGCGCGCCTTATTAATCCGGACATGAACACGAATGCCTAAAGTCATCTATATCACCACCGACGACACGCGCCATGAGGTTGAGGTCGAGGCTGGCTACTCCATCATGGAAGGTGCGATCAATAATAATATCGAAGGAATTGTCGCCGAGTGTGGCGGAGCCTGTGCCTGTGCGACCTGCCACAGTTATATTGATCCTGCGTGGACCGACAGGATTCCAAGCATGGATGACATGGAAGATTCAATGCTGGATGCGGCATTTGAACGTAAAGATAATAGCCGGCTAACCTGCCAAATCGAAATGTCCGATGCGCTCGACGGAATCGTCATACACGTCGCGGACAATGATTACTAGGGATCACCGGACGGGGTGATCCGTTGACCCACTTCGGGGTGCTTGTTTGCGAAGCATTAAGGGAGCGTAGCGAGCAGCGAGTAAACAAGCACCCCGAAGTGGGCCAACGTACAGCATCATCGCAGTCCCGTTTCCAGGCGCCCGATAACCATGCGCTGAATTTCCGAAGTACCTTCATAGATCTCGGTGATCTTCGCATCCCGAAAATAGCGTTCCAGCGGTAACTCCTTGCTGTAACCCATGCCACCGTGTATCTGCACGGCCTGATGACTCACCCACATTGCCGTTTCCGATGCATATAGCTTTGCGATGCTCGCGTTGAGCGTGTTCTTGGCGCCGGTTTTTTTCGCCTGTGTTTTAGACCAGGCAGCGTGCATCACGAGCAGGCGAGATGCCTCAATACGACATTTCATGTCCGCGATCTTGTGCTGAATGGACTGAAAGGTGCCGATAGAGACTCCGAACGCCTTGCGGTCACGCGAGTACTGCACAGAAGCATCATAGGCGGCCTGTGCGATTCCGAGGGCCTGTGCAGCAATGCCAATTCGACCGGAGTCGAGGACGTTCAGAGCAATCTTGAACCCCTGGCCCTCTGCACCGATTCGATTGCCTACGGGACATTTGTAATTCTCTAATTCGATTTCACAGGTCGCAGAGGCCCGAATGCCGAGCTTGGGCTCGTGTTTACCGCGTTGAAAACCTTCCTGCTCTGTATCGAC
>JADFKA010000296.1 GCA_022565135.1 Pseudomonadota bacterium | reverse complement strand
GGGCGTACGCAACTCTGTCGGTTTTACCTGGCACCCGCAGACTGGCGAGCTTTGGTTTACTGACAATGGTCGCGATATGTTGGGCGACGACCTGCCGCCGGACGAGCTGAATCACGCACCTAAAGCAGGACTGCACTTCGGTTATCCCTATTGTCATGGCGGTGAGCTTGCAGACCCGGAATTCGGCGCGGGCCGAAATTGCAACGACTACACCGCACCAGCGCAGCAGCTCGGTCCACATGTTGCCCCATTGGGCGTCAGGTTCTACACGGGTTCGATGTTTCCAGCCGAATATCATGGGCAAATTTTCGTCGCCGAGCATGGCTCCTGGAATCGCTCCAAGAAAATCGGCTATCGCATAAGCCTCGTAAGACTGATAGATGGCGTGCCCATCGGATATGAAGTATTTGCGGAAGGATGGTTACAGGGGCAGTCGGTTTCGGGCCGCCCGGTCGATCTGGCAGTGCTGGCTGATGGATCAATGCTCGTGAGCGATGATCATGCTGGTAAGATCTACAGGATTCACTACGAGGAGTAAGCCAGAAGTGAGTACAAGAAATCCGTTCGTCAGGTTGTTATCTGCACTGTGGTATGGCGCCGACGGCGTGCGGAAAATTCTGCACCTGGTTTTGTTGCTGGTCGTGTTTCTGGTGTTTTTCGGCGCGATGTCGGCGACGCCACCGATGAGTCCTGACAATGCAGCCTTATTTATTCAGCCGCGTGGTGCGCTGGTCGAGCAGTTACAAGGTGATCCGTACGATCGCGCCATGGAAGAGCTGCTCGATGATGGACGCCCACAGACTTTGGTGCAGGATATCGTCGATGCATTGCACTACGCGAAAAATGACGATCGCATCGAAGTCGTGTATTTCGAGCTCAGCAATGTGCGGAGCGCCGGGCTCAGCAAGTTGCAGCGTATCGCGGTCGCTATCGAGGATTTCAAGACATCAGGCAAACCGGTGATTGCGAGCGCCGATTTCATGAGTCAGCGAGGCTACTACCTGGCCGCGCACGCAGACGAGGTCTACCTGCATCCGAATGGCGTGCTGTTGCTGCGTGGCTATGGACGCTTCCGTAGTTATTACAAGGACGCGATCGATTCGTTGCGCGTTGACTGGAACGTTTTTCGTGTCGGCACTCATAAATCCTATGTCGAGCCGTTTACGCGCATGAATATGTCCGATGAAGATCGGCAATCGACGATACGACTCATTGATCAACTGTGGACGTCGTATCAGTCGGATGTTGTCGCGGCGCGTGGTCTGGATGCTGGCGCCATCGACGACTTTGCGGAAAATCTCGTCGACTACGTTCGCGCGACTAACGGTGATATCGCAATTGCTGCTCGGAATCACGGACTTGTCGACGAGTTACTGACGCGCAATGAATTACGTGAGCTGATGATCGACTATGTTGGCGAGGATCCCGATCACGCTGACATGTTCAATGCAACAGGCATGCAAGAGTACCTGACAGTAATGCGCATGCTCGATGGAGGCACGACCGACTCTGATAACGTTGCCATTATTGTTGCGGCCGGTGTCATCATGTTTGGTAGCCAGGCCCCGGGGAAGATTGGCGCAGATTCCACGGCTGCGCTGCTACGGCGGGCGCGCGATAACGAGTCTGTAAAGGCGGTCGTAATGCATGTTGATAGCCCGGGAGGCAGTGCGTTCGCGGCTGAAGTTATTGCGCATGAAATTGAGGCATTGCGAGAGGCAGGCAAGCCGGTAGTTGCGTCGATGAGTAGTGTTGCGGCATCGGGTGGCTACAGGATATCCATAGCGGCGGACCGGGTGTTCGCGAGTCCGTCTACGATCACCGGATCCATCGGTGTGTTTGGAATGTTTCCGACCTACCAAAGAACATTCGATGCAATCGGCATCGCGACCGATGGCGTCGGTTCCACGCCCTGGTCTGGACAGTTTCGGCCGGACCGCGAGATGTCGGAGGGCACAAAGCAGCTCTTTCAGCTGTTTGTAGAAGATACCTATGACGATTTTATATCAAGTGTCGCCGAGAGCCGTGGCCTGGCCAAGCGCGAGGTCGATCAAATAGGGCAAGGGCAGGTGTGGACCGGTGCCGACGCACTGGCCAATGGACTTATCGATGAACTCGGCACATTCGAGGACGCGATCGCGGCGGCTGCGGAGCTTGCAGGCCTGGAGGAGGGAGAATATGGGCTCTTGCCCATAGAAGCCGAACTTTCCGCGACTGAACAGTTCGTCGTCGATCTTCTCGGTATTGCGGTTCGGGCTGGCCTCGACCTGTCGGCCTGGGTAAGGCACCCCACGATGATCGAGGGCATAGCGCGGGATATCGGGGAAAAAACGGAACTATTATTGCGATTTAACGATCCCAGGGGCGTTTACTCGCATTGTCTGTGTGATTTTGATTTATAGGAGCCAGAGCAAGCGCGTGGCCTCGACCAACGCATCACCGCGGACGACATATTCCTCTCCCTCATGGCTCGCTGTGCTGCGCTTTACTTCGGTCGAAGAACATCTCGTCCGTGGTGCTGCACATTACGCCCAGTTAAGTATCACCTTGCCGGACTGACCGGACTCCATTAGCTCGAACGCCGGCTGGAATTCGTCGGCACCGAAGTGATGCGTGATGACGGGCTCTATATCAAGGCCGCTCTGCAACATGCTGGCCATCTTGTACCAGGTCTCAAACATTTCCCGGCCGTAAATTCCTTTCA
>JADFKA010000295.1 GCA_022565135.1 Pseudomonadota bacterium | reverse complement strand
AGATCTGCAGGCGCTGGTCACGAAATCGACCGCCGTGCATGACATGGGTGCGTTTCGCGATAACTATCTTGGGGACAATGCCGATGTCGAGGCCTTGAACGCGGCAATGGCCAGCATTGGGTCGGCAGTACACCCGATGGCGCCGGTACATCCGGTGACCGGCAAGCGCTTGCTGTTTGTGAATCGATCCTTCACGCAATGCGTGACTGGCGTACTCAAGGTCGAAAGTGACAGGTTACTGCAATACCTTTTCAGCCATATTGATTCGCCGAGTCTGCAGGTTCGCTTTCGCTGGCAAAAGGGATCGGTAGCCATCTGGGATAACCGGACAACACAGCACTTCGCGGTTGCCGATTATCTTCCCGCCTATCGTCGGATGCATCGCGTCATTATTCAAACGGACCGCCGCGTTGACGAAAAGTCCTGAATCACGTCGACCGTTAAAGGCTCGTCTGGCTGGTCTTATGTTTCGTCGTTGCTTTTCAGGCCCGCCCGCAGCCGCGTGAACTGGGAGGGGCGATAACGTTCGTCGTTGTCGAGCGAATTGGCAAGAGCATCCAGTTCCGCTTCAAGCTCCGGGTCGTCGAGCTCGATGACGAGCATCTGCACTGCCATGAAGGCTTGTTCGGCGCTGACGTAGTCGAGGTAGTTACCCTCGGCACCGGTATTGAGAACCTCTTCGAGTAGCTGTCGCTGCTGATCGTGGATTTTTGCCGGCGTCAGACGCGATTCGATGCGCCGAATGTACAGCAGGGCCGCCCTATCGTGGAACAAATCCTTGCGTCACCTGAGCTTGCATCAATATTCTGCCGATATGGCTCCGATGGCATGGCGCCAGCGCACGATAAAACATGTATCAATCAGGTAGCTAACGAATTCCGGGCCAAAGCTCAAAATCTCTTTGCAGCGGCGCAAACCAAATCGGCGCTGCGTGCATCTTACTTATTAAGGGTAACGGCTCCGTGGCAACGGTTATGGTCGACACTAAAACTTACAATTTGGCCGCATATTCGGCAGAACAATTGCGCTCTGGGGCGTCTAAGGACCTGCAAGATCGTCTTGGTACGTGGCAATAAGCTCTGCATCCACACACTAAGAACGGCGATGCCACGGATTTAGCTTATATAAACAAGAGGTACGGCCGCCGGGGGCGCTTGCTATCAACAATGTTAGTGTTATAGTACACTATAACACCAGTTCACTTTATTCTATTTGAGACGAACAATGAAACGGAAAACAATACTGATAAGCATTGGCGGCCTGGTTGTCGCGACTGGGGCTCTGGCGATGCTCGTGGGCGGTGGCGACGAAGACCTGCTTGAAGTTCAGACGGCAAAGGTCAGCCTTGAGACGATCATCCAGACAGTGAATGCGACCGGGCGTATTCAGCCTAAGACGCAGATTCGCATCAGCGCTGATGTCAGCGCTAAAATTACGACGCTTCACGTCGAAGAGGGGCAGTGGGTTGAGAAAGGCGAGTTGCTGGTCGACCTCGACCGTGAACGCTATGTCGCCACCGTCGAAAGCGCCCAGGCCGCAGTGCGTTCGGCACAGGCAAATGCCAAGCTGGTCCTGCAGAACATGCTCAAGGCCGAAAAGGACTACGACCGTTCGAGAGATATGGTTGCGCGAAAACTTGAGTCGCAAGCTGTCATGGACACTGTCGATGCAGCCTACCAGGTCGAAGTGGCGCGTTATGAATCTGCTCTGGACATGATCGAACAGGCGCGGGCAACACTGAAACAGGCGGACGACAGCCTCTCCAAGACGACTATCTATGCGCCGATGGCCGGTACCATCAGCGATCTCAACAAGGAGCAGGGTGAGATCGCAATCGGCTCGCAGTTTCAGGAAGACGTCATCATGATCGTCGCCGATCTGAGTGAGATGGAGGCACAGGTCAACGTTGATGAGAACGATATTGTGAGTGTGCAGATCGGCCAGATCGCGGAAATCAAGGTTGATGCATTGTTTGGTGAAACGCTCAGGGGCGTAGTTTATGAGATCGCCAATTCAGCCAATACCGACGCGCAAGGCACGCAGAATCAAAAAACCGAGTTTGAGGTAAAAATCGCAATCGAGGGTGAGATATCGAGGCTTCGCCCGGGCATGACCGCAAGCGCGAACGTCAGCACTCAGACCAAGGTCGATGTCGTCGGCATACCCATTCAAAGTGTCGCGGTGCGCACGATCGACCAACTGACTTTGGAAGGTGAAGAAATCGAAGCAGCAGAGAAGCGATTCACGGCCGATGACGATGGTTTCGTGGAGATCGTGTTTTCTGTTGAAAATGACGGATCTGTTCTTGCGCGCCAGGTTAAAACCGGAATTCAGAGTGACGACATGATCGAGATCCTGTCGGGCATAAGTGCGGACGAGGAAGTTGTTATTGGCAGCTATCGTGCCATTTCGACGGACCTGCAAAACGGTGCCCAAGTTGAGGTGAACAATGACAAGAATGGCGGCTCTGACGACGCATGAATGGAGTTAGGTTAATGACCAATAGCAATCAACAAGGCGCAATATTGTGTCTCAGGGATGTGACCAAGACCTATGTAATGGGCGTAGAAAAAATTCACGCATTGAACGGGGTTTCACTGGATCTGGGCAAGAATGAGTACATTGCCATCATGGGTCCATCGGGATCAGGCAAATCGACGCTGATGAATATTATTGGTTGCCTTGATGTACCAACGAGCGGCACCTATT
>JADFKA010000017.1 GCA_022565135.1 Pseudomonadota bacterium | reverse complement strand
TTGGTCAGACGCAAACCGATGCCGAAACCGCGATCACAAATGCCGGTCTCACGGTTGGCACGATTACCACGGCCAACAGCGATACGGTACCTGCGGGTGATGTGATCGACCAAAGCCCGCTGGGTGGCACACTAGCCGCACCCGGTAGCGCCGTCGCGCTGACCGTCTCAGATGGGCCTCCGCCACCGAACAATGCTCCGGTACTCGATCCGATCGGTGTTCAAAGTGTGGCTGAAGGAGACTCTCTCACGTTGCCATTGTCCGCCAACGATGTGGACGGGCATTCGCTAAGCTTTGGGCACGATGGCTTACCGGGATTCATGGCCCTGACCGATAACGGTAATGGCACCGCGACGTTGTCGATTGCGCCGAACTTTGACGACAGCGGTGGGTACTCGATTACGATCAGGGTAACCGATAACGGTGTCCCGCCGCTGTCTGCTGAGGAGACATTTGACCTGACAGTGGATAACGTCAATCGGGCTCCGCAGATTAACAATATCAATGACGTCACGATGACGGAGGGCCAGTCGCTGACGTTGCCGATCTCCGGGAGTGATCCGGATGGTGATGGTGTGAACTTCAGTTCTCCGGATCTTCCTGGTTTTGCGACGCTGAATAATCTGCCCGGCAATAATGCAGAAATCGTTATATCGCCGACGAGTGTCGATGTAGGTGCTGTCACTGTAACGATAGAGGCAACAGACGATGCAACGTCGCCGTTGGCAAGGACGACAACATTTAATATCGATGTGCAGGCGCTTGAAACACGCGTGACGACCGGCTTGCTCGCGTACTACCCATTCACGGCGGGCAGTGGCACGGTCGTGAGCGACCAGTCTGGCAGTGGTTCGCCTATGGACCTGGACTTCAGTGGCAGCGTGACCTGGTTAAGCGATTCTAACGGCGTCAGTTTCAGCGGTGGGCGCGTCGGCACAAACACGGCGGCATCGAAGATCATCAATGCGCTTATGACCAGCGGTGCCAGTTCATTTGAAGTATGGGCGCTGCCGGCCAATGCGACACAAGTTGGTCCGGCACGGCTGGTCTCGGTCGGTGCCGACAACGCCAACCAGAACTTTATGCTGGGTCAGGACGGTGCTGACTACCAGGCGCGTTTGTTGCACACTGCGAAAGACAGTAAGGCACGCCCACGCCTGCAGGTCGTTAACGGTGTCTCGGTGGCAGTGCAACATCTGGTACATACTTATGACGGTAGCGTGGAGCGCCTATACATAGGCGGCGTCCAGCAATCAGCGACGGTTACGTTGAGCGGCAACTACAATAACTGGGATCCAACGGACTGGTTCAATATCGGCAATGAAGCAAGCTCGCAACGTCCGTTTGTTGGCGAAGTATATCTCGTTGCCGTTTACGATCGCGCGCTAAGCGTCGCCGAGGTGCAAATGAACTTCAGCGCAGGCCCGAATGGCGATAGCTCAGATGTCGGTCCAGTCACCGCATTTACGGACATCACCGCCGCGGCAGGTGTGACCAGTCCTGCGGAGTTTGGTGGCCATGGCGCGCAGTTTGCCGATGTTGATGGCAATGGCTTAGCTGATATTTACGTGACACGGAATTTCCAGCCGACCGATATGCCCGAGCTGTTCTATAAGAATCAGGGTGCAGGAATCTTTCTTGAAGAGGCTGCAACCCGCGGCATTGAAAACTTCGATACTGGCAGCCACGGAGGTGTCTGGGCTGATTTTGACAATGATGGAGATTTCGATCTGTTTAACGGATCGTACGGTCAAAACCGACTGTATGAAAATAACGGCAATGGTGTCTTCACAGATGTGACCATGGCTGCCGGGCTGCCTGTGCAGAGCTTCCCGACGCGAGCGGCGATCGCGTTCGATATGGATGGGGATGGCGATCTTGACATTTTTGCCGTATCAAATTTCCGGGGAACCAATGACCCGCCTGGCGAACTCAATGAGGTTTATCGAAACGATGGCGGGTTCACGTTCACACCGGTATCAGCTGGTGACCTGGAGGCTGCGCCGGCTGGCCAGGGTGCGTTGGCAGTGGACTTCGATAATGATGGTGATCTGGATGTATTCGCTGGCAATCGTACCGGGCCGATGAACGTATTGGTGAACAACGGGGCCGGCATATTCACACTGATCGATCCGGCATCCATCGGGCTGAGCATATCGGCCGCTGATGGAATAACCGCGGCTGACGTTAACAACGACGGGCTGCTGGACCTGATGCTGGATCAGCACCTCTTTCTTGGCACCGGCAGCGGTCAGTTCAGTTTTTCGAGGAGCTTCGAGACAACATCGAATCACTACATGGGAGGATTTGCGGACCTCGATAACGACGGCGACTATGATCTCGTTTTTCCGGGCAGGAACTACATTTATCTGAACGACGGGTCTGGAACGTTCACCGCAAGTAATGTTTTTGCGATCGGCACGATTAATGACCCACGATCCGTATCCTTTGCCGACATCGAGCGGGATGGGGATCTGGATTTTTACATTGCCCAGAAACGTGCATCAGACTTGCTGATTCGCAACGATACGGCAGCGGCCGGTAATTGGCTGAAGATTTCCCTGACTCGCTTGTCTGGTCAGATCGGAGCATTCGGGGCGCGAGTCACGGTGTACGAAGCGGGCTGGCTGGGTGACCCTGCACGCCGTATCATGTGGAAAGAGGCAACCAGCGCAACCGGTTACCTGGCACAGGATGACCCGGAACTGCATTTTGGACTGGGGACGGAAACGCTGGTCGATGTCAGAGTCGTATTCCTGGGCGGTGCTGTAGTGAATTTGACAAATATTCCCAGCAATGTGCTGGTGTTGGTCAGTGAGTAGCTATGGCATGGATCAGGAATTGGGCGAATGTCGTACACCATGCGCATCGCTCAGGGAATAGTTAACATGAAGAGCGAGTGTCCAATCGGTGCGCATCTACTATAGCAGGCTAGGTCAAAAGCCGCTCTCAATTCACGTCAATACTAAGATTATACGATGCGGGATTCGGTGTTGAGATCGGTAGCACACCAATGTAATAGGTGACTCCCGCCTGCAATTGAACTTCGATTTTCTCGAAGCTATCAACGCTGTCCGAGAGCGCAATCTGGATATAGTGTTCATCGAGCATTTCCAAATCAAGATCGCTTGCCTGCAAATCGAAGTGAGATAGTTCAGCCTGAACGGTCGCATCGGCAGCAAGTACAAATGAAAAATAATCCAGATCGGTTACTGCTAGTGCGGTTCCCGTAATAAAAGCAACGCCATCGGTAAATTCCAACACATCGGCAATGTGTGGACCGGAGTTGCGGAGGCTCTCCTCCACGCCCCAATTCCGGTTTGCAGCGATGTCCATCGTACCGTTGCAGGAGTCGGTTCCATCCGTCCACGTCCACGACGCATTTCCGGACGCTGAATCACCCGACGCTGTGATGCTCAAAGATGTATACGTCGTTGTGCCACCACGTTCTTCGAAACTGCCCGTCCACTCGACGATGTCCCCATTAACTGTTCCGGAAAACGTGTTCCCGGTAGACATCAAAAGCGTAATGGCGCTGTCATCTTGTGTAATGACGATCGCCTGCGCGTCGATAAATTCGCCATTGCCACAGTTGACAGCATTATTCGCTATCCGGTTGAACCATGTGCCAGCAACGTCTGCGGCTTGTACCGGAGGGGGCGGTGGCGGCGGTGGCGCGCTAATCGGCGCAGGTGATTGTCCTCCACTACTGCACCCTAACATGGAAATCCCTAAACAAAGTACTGTCAAAACAAGGCGTTTAGACATAATCCTCACCCTTTTTATTATTGTCCTTATCTTATACGCTTAATTCTAATTAAATGAAAATCGATGCAGGGAAGTCCCGAAATCACTAAGTATTGCGGAGCTCAATAAGGGATTATGTTCGAACGGTGAGAAACAAATCACGTGTCTGCAATAGCTCCGAGAAATGCGAAATCATCCGATTGCTACGAACAGAATCCCACAAGATCTCGCTTCGTCTGGTAAGCCCTGGATCAGGTCCTTGGCAGAGGTGAAAATTCAGCGCGATACAAGAAAAACAGTGCCGATGATTGATTCCTGATTCGCATCGAACGCAAAAACGACGTCGATTTCGGCATTGAGTTGCTCAATCGGAGCGTCATCAAAACTGCTTAGGATTGTTATTCTTGTCATTCACATGGCTTCCACGCCTGCACGCGCAAGACCTGCAGCAGTATATGCCGCGACTAACCTGTCGCTGTAATCAATTCCTTAAGCATAATTGGCATTGGTTGAACAGGATCAGGTGGCGACTTTCTCCCTGTAATTTACAACCGGAAATTTAATCTTTGGATTTCAAAACATCCTTCCAAGGGAGTTGGATACTCCGAGTTTGGCGGTGCTGATACTACGCGTTGTGTTGAAAAACACACGTTGGATACCCTTGCTTGAAAAACGCCTGCTCCGCAAAAATTACCGCGGAAACGTTTTTCCTGACTCGCGATCAGCAAAACGTCCGCTTCGATCGCCAATGACCGTGCAGTAAACGGACAGCATCGCCGCAAATCCGCCAAAATCCCTCACTACATGAAATATGCAGGTTAGTGCCGACGAAGGATGTCCATGACGAAATGTCACCAATCGGTCACAATTCGACCGTCACAAGCGACGAATACTCGGCGTGAGATTCGCCTAATTGAGCTGTTCACAGTTCTGTGCAGTGATGGAAACTGAGCAACGGGCGCCTCAGTATCCATTGAAATATATGGCTAAGGATGGTTGCCCGACGAACTGAAGATCCGGTTTTTTACTGAGTTGAGCAAGCTGACAACAATCGTCCGTTCCGGGGCAGATTGCGGTGACATCAGGAATACGACACCGTAAACGAAAACCGAAATTACGCTGGCGGCGGCCAATGTCATAAGTCCGCCATCCTCTGTATAGGCGCGCATGGCCATCAAAGTGAAGACCATTACGAGAGTCGGGAGTATGACCGGTATAATTACCGATACGAAGAAGCGACGGGGACTTACATTCAGTCTTCGACACGCATAAGGAAGAACCACAAACATCGTTTCAATCGCCGCCGTAATCAGTGTGCCGAGAGCGACACCCATTAGCCCGAAATATGGGATCAATGCCAGCGACAACAGAATATTCGATACCCCGGTAGCTATTGAGACGATGCCGAATATCTTGTGACGATTCATTCCCTGCAAAACCATCGCCGCGGGCCATTGCATGGTGTCCAGCATCAACGCGCCACACAAGACCCAGACCAGGCTGGAGTATTTTGCATAAGGCTCACCCACCCAGGCGCTCAGAATTGGTCCACTCAGAATCGCGAGCGTCCCACCGATCGGTAGGAATACGGTAAGTGTCGATCTCGTGCCAAGCAGAAGGAGCTTGCGTAGTTTGTCCTGTTCACTTTTCGCGTTGAGTTCCGATGCAATGGGTAGCATAAAACTCACAAATTGCTCCGCAAAAAGTTGCGGAACCCGACTCAACAACATCGCGAACGAGTACGGCGTGATCAGACCGATCGGGAGTCGTGCACCGATCACGATCTCGTCGGTTTTTGACTGCATCTGTCCACCGATACTGACCATAAACAATGGCCAGCTAAAGTTCATAATGCGCTTGACCGCACTCTTACTTCCACCCCGAAACCCAAATTGATATTCTGGCTTCAACCGGTAGATCCACCATATGGCCGGAATCTGAACCAATACCAAAGCCGTGATTTGAGCGGCAGCGATATGCAGTAATCCGCCACCATTGGCAAGTGCGCCGACGACGCCCACCGCAAACAGCACGGAACGCGTCAGGCCAAGTACGGCAGTGATATCGAATCGATGCAGTCCCTGCAGCACTGCAGTACTGGCGGCAAAAGGAATCGATAATCCGATGCTTACTCCCATCAGTGCGGTAAGCAACTTCGCAGTGCCATGTTGACCCTCTGCAATATCGAACAAGCCTGGGATGGCTGGCGCGAGAATAAGGGCTACGATAATGAGGGCGATGCCGATCAGGGTGTAGATGCTAAGCGCCGATGCAATGGTCTGACGGCATCCATCATCGTCAGCCAATGCATTGCACTCGGACACGAACTTAGTAAGCGCTGCAGCGATCCCGAAATCGGCGAGGGACCCGACAGCGACGATTGAAGTCACCAGAATCCACAAACCGTAATCCGCGTCGCCGAGATTTCCCACCATATAGGGGATGAGGAGCAACGATACGACAAGGCCGCCGAACTTGGCGGCGAAACTCGTGACAGTATTGATCCCTAGTCGAGAGAGATAGTCAGTGCCGTTATTTGCGCCATCAACCACCACAGAACTCTTACTCAAAGGCCCTGAATCAGCTGTAAGAGTTTCGGCCTGCGGGCACCGAACCGGACTTTGAGCCTGAATCGCCAGGCGCTGTCGGTGCCGAAAATTTCGATGCGTCGCAATTTCATATCTTCGATGTCGGGTGTATTCATCCCCGGATTCACCGTGCAAGCTGCCTCGTATCCGGTCTCCGATACCATGCTCAGGACCTCCGAATTGTATTCACCGAATGGAAAGGCGAAAGTATCCGGTGATCTGCCAAGGTGTTTCTCGATATCCTCTTTGGCTCCGTGCACTTCCTGGCTCAATTGGTCTTTTGACGACTCGACGAGCGTCGGGTGCGTTCGGGTATGCGCGCCGATCTCGACGCCAGCGCTGGCTAACTGGTTGAGCTGTTCCCACGACAGCAGTTCTCGATCACACAATTCGCCTGAAGTATCCCATGTGTTTTTCGATCCTGCCCGCTCAGTTACGACGAACACGGTGCCATTGAATCGCTTCTCTTGCATGACGGGCCAGGCGATTTCTGCAAAATCGGCATAGCCGTCATCGACGGTAACCACAACTGTATCGGGGGTAGGCAGTTTGCCGTCGCGCCTTAGGGCTAGAAATTGTGCGACCGATATCACACTGTACCCTCTGTCGAGAAGGTATTGCATCTGCGTCTCGAAGTCGTCAGAAGAAACGATAAAACGGCTTGCATGGTTACGATTCCTGGTGAATGCGTGGTATGCCAGGATGGGAACTCCGCGCGTGAAACTTCGCCAAAAATAGTTGTCGTCATCATTGGCGGCGCGTCGCAAGCCGCTCCAGAAAACATACTGCTGCACTTTCTTTTGCCAGCTGGTTCTCTGTCCGTCTGTCAAAGCCAGCCGCAATCGGCCGAGCACCCGACCCGAAATGCCTGTCTTGTGGGCCACATGAAAGAACAGCAAAGGCAGGGGCCCGATCTGTTGATAGGAGGCCGACAGGTCACTCAAGACGGCTCCGAACTTGCGAGACAAACGATAACTGACGGCACCTCGCGCCTCGGTTTCCCTGATCAATTTTGCGCGCGTCTTGTTGTTTCGATGACGGACCCTGGCGGCAGGCGCGTAGGCGAATTCGGCGCGGGCCAACTGCAGGCGGCATCCCAGTTCCGCGTCATGCGCAATCGCATGTTCTGTCGAAAAACCTCCGATGTCATTGAAGCGTTCACGCGGAATAGACATATTACCGGAATACAAATCCTGCCAATCGGGTTGTCGCTCTGCCAGATTCTCGAAGTGGAGATTCCAGTTTTTTGCGTAGGCCCCGATATACCAATCGTCATCATTGGGCTCATACAGGATATTGCCGATGCCTACCACACCACCTAAGGCGATTTGTAACTTGAGGTGTTCTTCGAGAAGTGCCGGGTCGGCTACGACGTCATCGTCCAGAATAACCAGGTAGTCGCCCCTGGCCTTACTTGCACCATGGTTTCTAGCAGCTGCCTGACCCTGATTTTCCTGCCAGATATGGCTGAGCGAAATCCGCGTTCTGAATTTCACCAGCAACTCTGTCGTGCCGTCGTTGGATCCATCAATGACAACGATGACTTCAAATCGAGCCGGGTCGAGCGATTGCCGTTCGAGTGCATTCAGACAGTTCTGCAGGCTGTCGCGGCGCTGATAGGTTGGAATAATGACGCTCAGTTTCGGCATAGACTAACTCTCGAATCGGCTTACTTGATCGAAGGCAAGATGCGCCAGGCGAGGCTGCGCAGTTTTCGGAACATCGAACCGAATCGCCGGCTTCTGGCGATAGTTTTCTCATATGTCAACGCTCGCCAGAGTCCCGGATCCTGAACAGCGTTACGCTCGAGGTATCTTGTTAGCCAGTCGAGGTAATGTTGCCGCGACCGGTAGTGACGCATTGACCTGCCACTCTGGGCGGTCATCGAGTCCGGGTGCTGCCGGTATTGGTCCCAACACCGGTCCACAACGCAAACAGGCGCACTGGCCCAGAGTTTCGCGTACAGCACCTGGTCGTCGTACATGCCATCGAACTCATCCTCGAACCAGTCATCTGGCGACAAGACATCGCGGCGCATGATGACGCTACACATGCACGGCACGGCGATTCGCCCCTGCAGCGAGTATTTGAGCATCTTGGGTGGGGCAACAACGCTGGCTGATCCGACACCCAGATGTGGTTTGTTGTCGCGCCGCCTGTCGCCAGGGCGACCGGTCCAACTGTACCAGTAGAGGGTATTGCCATAGATCATCCCTGCATCCGGATACGTCGCGAAGAGCCGTAGTTGTTCTTCCAACTTGGCCGGCTTCCATACGTCGTCCGAATCGAGGAAAGCGACGTATTCACCTTGCGCTCGCGACAATCCAAGATTTCGGCTCCTGCTACTTCCCTGGACACCACCCTGCTGGTGAGTCAGGTAATGAATTCTGGTGGGATCGCTTTTCGCGATTTGCGCTGCAAACGCTGAAATTTCTGGTGCCGATCCGTCATTAATAAGAATGAGTTCCCAGTTCTCGTAGGTCTGATCGCGGACGCTCTCTATCGCTTCACTCAAGAAGCGCTCGCGCGTATCGAGAAATGGCATGATGACCGTAACCAGGCCCGACTCGAGAACATCGGTGTTCAACGTAACCACAGGCGTAGCCACTTCGCGAAGCGCTCGCCGTCCCAGTTACCGACCCATAGGCGCGGGAGCAAATACGGATTGCTGCTCGATGAAACGACGCCCTCACGACTTGTGCAGCCGACAGTATAGCCGAGCTCTCTTGCTATACGTGGCGAATCAGCTGAGGTTATTCCGTGTGGATACGAAAACGATCTTACTGGTTGCCCGGTGATTTCCTCGAGTGCCTTTTTGCTTTGCATGAGTTCATCCGACTGTTGCTCGGTACTTACACGTCCGAGCGGCTGATGAGAGACAGTATGGGAACCAATATCTATAAGCTCGCATGCGCCAAGTTCGGCAATTTGTTCAGCCGACATGGCCCGTGATGTGCGATTATTTTTCGTGCTGGACGCAAACAATGGTCGGAGTTCGTCAAGCGCGATTTGCTGATCGGAGAACGGCAACAATTGAAAAAAGCCACCGAGACCCTTCAATAGGGAGCGCCGATTGCGTGCGTCGCGTGCATGCCGGGTCCAGCGGAAAGACTCGCCGCCGATGCTCAAATCAATCCTCTCCGGCAGTTCGTTTGCGGTCTCGACGAGGTTTTGCACCTCGTACCACCAGTAACATCCACCGATTGTTCCAGTGATTACGAAGACCGTGGCCGATAATTCCTGTTGCTTCAGCAGCGGTACGGCATCTTCGTACGTATCGATATAACCGTCATCGAAAGTGATCGCCACAGAGCGGGCCGGTACTCGTCCCTCGGCCAAGCTACGATTGATTTGCCGCAGCGATAAAGGCCGTACGTTCTTTCGCAGAACCTCGAGTTGTTGGGCAAAGTTCTCCTTGCTGACACACAGATGTTGCGGGTCCCACTCTGAGGTCGCGATGCGATGGTAACCCAGTATCGCTGGACCTGGGCGCATCATGGCGCGCGCCCAGCCAGCAGCACGGAATAGGGTGCGGCGACCAGGAAGCTTCATTAGCTATCGGGCACGCTTGCGTGCGGTTGCCGCCAGCAGTACTTCGTAATCGGGATCAAGAAAATCGAGTTTGTTCCGATCCAATTCCTCAACAGCAAGGCCATGCAAGAATGCGGTCGCAGCGTAGACGTTGCCGAAGGCTTTGACGACCACTCCGTCAGCACCGAATGTGTCCTGTAGCGCTCGTTCAATTGAAGCCGATGTGAATCGCCAGAAGTCTCCATGTCGATTCATATCCTCTCGTGAAATAGCAGTGATTCCCGGAACTGTGAGGAGCAGTGTGCCGCCTGGCTTTAGCATCTTGTGCAGTGATTGAAGCGCAGGAGATATGTCGTAAATCAGCTGCAGGGTTTGTGTGCAGATAATACAGTCAAATTCGTTGGTGGGAGCTGTCTCCGGAGCGGAGAGATCGGCAACCACCGTAGCTCTGGGGTGACCAGGGGCATCATGCAATATGTCGCTGCGCGTCACCGCCTGCTTACCAAAGCGGCACGTATAGGCGTTGTCGGCGACCTCCAGGACTCTGCCGGCAATATGGTCGCGGGATCGGTCGAGAAAATTTTCTATGTAGTACCGGTCAACGGGCTGGCCACGATCAAATCCCCAGTTGCCGCTTACCGGGGTCACGCGGTCCAGGCTGCCAAGATTAATGTGTCCAACGCCCGGAAAGCGCGTTCGGCGCTGCACTTTACGCCGAATATCCCGTAGGAAGTCCTTAAATCTATGCTCCGGTATCATGCGTAAGATATCCAGTTCAGGTGCATCAGGCGTCAAGGCCTAGCGCGACAAGCGACCAGCGCAGTAGCGCCAAATGCCGGACAAGATTCCCTTGATCGCCCCGGGATTTCTGCGTGACAGTTCGCGAAATGTGATTCTCACTGCGCCGATAGGCCCGCCAAACAGAAAAAACCCGATCTTCTGCGATGGCATCGCGTGGCGCTGCAGCAAGATCATCCAGTGCTGCAGTTTGTTGCTCGCATAAGTCTCATCGAATTTGCCATTACTTACCGAGCGATGATGATCGTGGTAAATAACGGCCTCTGGCACATAACGTCCATAGTAACCTGCTTCTCGCACGCGAAATGAGAAATCCAGATCCTCCGGACCATACGGATCGAATATCGGGTCAAATCCGGAGAGCATCGAAAATACGTCCATCCTGACCATCGTTCCGCCTCCACCGGGCAGACATTTTCGTGTGGTATCGAACTGACCTGTGTCGACTTCGCCATAACCGACGGGCACGATCGTCCCACTCGCAAAGTTGACAATTGACCCACCGGCCGCGTTAATTCGGTTTGTGTTATCCATGGTCAGGATCTTCGCAGTGGTTTGCGCCAGTTTATTCTCATCTGCGAATGGCTCTAGCAGGGCTTCGAGAAAGCCCGGTGTGACCTGCATGTCATTATCCAGGAAAAGGATGTAGTCAGAGTGCAGCGTATCGCAGGCTAATTTCGCCACCGCATTACGACCGGACGCAACGCCGAGGTTTTTTTCTGAGCGATAGAAGATTATCGCGGGGAATTCATCTGCAACAGCAACGTCAGTACCATCAGTCGAACCGTTATCCCAGACAACAACCTGACTCGGGGGGTAGTCGGCTTCCACCAGGCTCCGAAGGCACTGTAGGGTCACGTCACGCTGATTCCAGGACAGAATCGCGATCGCTACCGTGTATGCGGATTCACTATTATCCATCCTGTCGATTGGAGATGCGATTGACATAATTGTGCCGCCATCCGAAGAATTCACTCAATACCAACGTGGCTATCTGACCATAATTGACAATTTGCCACTGAAGTATTATTCGGGGGGCCGGGCGCAAATTGCTATGAATCACGTCACCTTATGCGAATTGCGTCACTAAAGTATTCGCATTTATGGTTGATAATCAGCGTGCGGGCTGCATCGAGTCATTTCGTGAGCGTGAAAACACACTGTCGCTACCAATGACATTGGCACCTCAGCCATGTCACGATATTTGCGGCAATCTGATAACATTGGACTAGCAATGCGAATTCTATGGGTAGCGGACAAGATTGGCTACGGTGATCGATTGCACGGTGTCGGCGCCTACCTGAAATATGTCATTCCGGCGCTGCCGGAGAATTCAGTTGTTCCCATTGTCTTGCGCTGCAATGAGTCACTGCAGGCATTGCTTGCCGATGCGGGAGTCGACTTGCTGGTGCCGAAACACCGAGTCGGCGATCCGAGAACTCTCTACTGGCTGCTGGAAACCGTTCAAAACGAAAATATCGACATCATGCACTTGCATGGATACGGCGCCTCTACGTTTGGACGAATAGTCGCGATGATGGCGCGAAAACCGGTTATTATCCATCAGCACGACAGCACGAGTCCTGCCCCTGTCTATGGACGTGCCGCCGACTATCTGTTGCGAAATTGTACGCATCGCCTTATCGCAGTATCGGAATCCGTTGCCGAGTACAGTATCCGGACCCGGTCGGTGGACAGCTCGATAGTCCGTGTAATTCCAAATCCCGCGCCATCGGTCACACCGCTATGCGACGTAGACATTCAGGCATGGCGGTTGCAACTGGGTATTCCGGATGGTACCAGGGTCATAGGCTCCATTACTCGTTTCGATCCGGTAAAGGGAACACGTTACCTCATTCAAGCTCTTGCGGAGCTCGTGAAAATGATACGACCGGTCGTGCTGGTGTTGTTTGGAGATGGCAATGAGCGCCCGCAACTTGAAGGACTGGTTAAAGAACTGGACTTGCAGGAGCATGTTCGATTTGTCGGCTTTCAGCCGAATGCTTCTCGCTACCTGGCAGCGATGGATTGCTTTGCGCTACCGTCATTGAACGAAGGGCTGCCGTTCGCGCTTCTCGAATCCTTGACAGCCGGCACGCCAGCGGTTGTCTCCGGCGTTGGTGGAATACCGGAATTCTTAAGACATGAGGAAAGCGCGTTACTCGTTCCGCCCGGAGACCCGTCTGCCCTCGCTCGGGAGCTCTACCGATTGCTGACGGACGAGCTTCTTGCAGACAGGATAAGCAGCTGCGGCCAGACTGTCAGTCGCCGACTTGGGCTTGAGCGGCATGTTGACAAATTGATTGGCATCTACAACGAAGCGCTGAGCGGAGCTGATCGCTGTCGGGTAAATCGAAATTAACTTTGCGAAGCTGAGAAAATCCGGCAGTTAAGTCGGGACTTTCTCTTGCGGGCTGAACTCTCAGACCTGCGACTGCAAGTAATTCTCAAGTCCAAGCTTGTCAACCAATTCGAGTTGCGTTTCCAGAAAGTCCACGTGCTCTTCCTCGGACGTGAGTATCGCATCGAACAATTCCCGACTGACGTAGTCCTTGTAGTTTTCACAATA
>JADFKA010000294.1 GCA_022565135.1 Pseudomonadota bacterium | reverse complement strand
ACTCACGTTAAATGCATTTCCGGGGACCCGCTATGGCATACCCTGCCCGGTCGTGCTGCGCGCATCATTCGGCATAATCGGTTCGAACGTGCCGTCACTCGTGCGCGCAATCGTCGCCTGCGGCTGGTTCGGTATCCAGACATTATTTGGCGGCATCGCCATACACTTGTTGTTCTCAGCATTTTCTGACACTTGGGCCGCTCTCGGCGGAACCGGTGAAGTCATTGGCTTCTTCATCTTCTGGATATTGAACATCACGGTCGTACTTCGTGGTTCGGAATCGATCAAACATCTTGAGACCCTGGCGGCGCCGCTATTACTTATCGTCGCCTTTGGCCTGATGTTTTGGGCGCTACCGAAAATAACGATTGGCGATGTATTCGCGGTGCCAGCGAACCGCCCGGCGGACGCATCGTTCTGGCCCTATTTTATGGCCGCATTGACGGCAATGGTCGGATTCTGGGCAACGCTGTCGCTCAATATTCCTGACTTCAGCCGCTTCGCCAAATCACAACGTGCACAGATCGCCGGGCAAATCATCGGCTTGCCACTGACGATGTTGATGTTCTCCGGGCTAGGTGTGATTCTGACAGCCGCATCGTTTGAACTTGTCGGCGAGACGATTTCTGATCCCGTCAACCTGATCGGACGAATCGACAGCCCCGTCTGGGTTGTCCTGTCGATGCTGATGATCATTCTTGCCACCATTTCGACCAACACGGCAGCGAACATAGTCTCACCGACCAATGTTTTTCAGAATGTCGCGCCTCAGACCATTAACGAGAACAAGGGCGTCATTCTCACCGGCATTATTGGCGTTTTGATCATGTCCTGGGAGCTATTGAAGAAACTCGGTTGGCTCGAATCGGACGTCAGCCTCGATAGTTTGTATTCAAACTGGCTGCTCGGTTACTCGAGCCTGCTGGGGCCCATAGCCGGCATCATGATCGTCGACTATTTCCTTATCAAAGGTCAGCAGTATGACTTGCTGGCGCTGTACCAGGACAACGCCGGTTATCCAGCCTGGAACAAGGCCGGCATGACAGCATTCCTGATTCCGGTCGCTTTGACGCTCGTCGCGATAACAACGGGGTCGCTTAACTGGTTCTATGACTATGGCTGGTTTACGGGGTCTATACTGGGTGGTCTGATTTATTATCTGGTCGCGAGAACCGGAATCGGGAGTTCATCATGACTGTGCTAGTTCAAGGCGGAACCGTCGTTAATGCGGACCGTTCATTTCGCGCCGATGTATTGTGCGAGGACGGCACTATCACGGCTGTCGGCGCAGGACTCCAGGCTGCGAAGGGCGCAACCGTCATCGACGCCGGCGGTCAGTTCGTCATGCCGGGTGGCATCGATCCGCATACCCATATGCAGCTGCCCTTCATGGGCACGGTCGCCAGCGAAGACTTCGAAACAGGTACTGCCGCCGGTCTCGCGGGTGGTACGACGATGATCATCGACTTCGTCATCCCGAATCCACAGCAAAACATCATGGAAGCCTACCAGCAGTGGCGTGGGTGGGCCGAGAAATCCGTTGCCGATTATTCCTTCCACGTTGCGATCACGTGGTGGGACGACACCGTGCACGCCGACATGGAGACACTGGTCAAAAAACACGGCGTCAACAGCTTCAAGCATTTCATGGCCTACAAGCACGCGATTATGTGCGACGACGAGACCCTGGTGAACAGTTTCACACGGGCTCGCGATCTCGGCGCTATTGTGACCGTGCACGCCGAAAACGGCGACCTGGTTTTCCGCTTGCAAAAAGAAATCTTCGAAAAAGGCATTTCGGGGCCCGAAGGCCATCCGTTATCGCGACCGCCCGAAGTCGAGGGCGAAGCTGCCAATCGAGCTATTCGCATCGCCGAAGTACTGAACGTCCCCTTGTACGTTGTGCACAATTCCTGCCGTCAGTCGCTCGAGGCAATAACGCGAGCCCGCAATGAGGGTCAGCGCGTATTCGGTGAAGTCCTCGCCGCCCACTTGCTGATTGACGACTCCGTGTATCGAAACGAAGATTTCGAATTCGCCGCGGCGTACGTCATGAGCCCGCCGTTTCGGCCCAAGGAAAATCAGGACGCGCTATGGCGCGGACTGCAAGCGGGCAACCTGCAGACGACGGCAAGCGATCACTGCTGCTTCTGCGCCGATCAAAAAGTGGCTGGCAAGGACGATTTTCGCCTGATCCCGAACGGCACGGCCGGCATCGAAAATCGCCTCGAAGTGCTCTGGCATCACGGCGTCAGCACCGGCAAATTGACGATGAACGAATTTGTGCGTGTGACTTCGACGAATGCCGCACAGATTTTCAACATTTATCCAAGGAAAGGCAGCATTTCTGCGGGAGCCGACGCGGATATCGTCGTCTGGGACCCGCAGGCCAGCAAGACGATTTCAACCAAAACTGACCATCAAAACGTCGATTTCAATATCTTTGAGGGCATGACCGTGAAGGGTTGCGCATCGCACACGATAAGTCAGGGTAATGTCGTGTACGCCGACGGCAAACTCAATGTCGAACGCGGTGCTGGACGCTATATCGATCGCCCGGTGTTTGCCCCCTACTACGCGGCACTGAACATCAAGGCGCGACGCGGCGAGCCGGTCGCAGTCAAACGCTGAGTGCGCCGGGACCAGACGATGGCCAGGCAACAGCCAAACATCCAATCCGGGCGGCTGGACAAAGCCGAGATTGATGGCAATTTCGCCGATCTGCATCCGCCGCTAA
>JADFKA010000016.1 GCA_022565135.1 Pseudomonadota bacterium | reverse complement strand
CAAGGCGCAGAAAGCCAGCAACAGTGATCGGCGCCTTATCCGAATACAGCTCGAATTCGATGTCGCCGAGTGACGTGACCATCAGGATTCGAACGACCCGCACCGCCGCTGCGTCGAAACTGCCTGTCTTCAGGAATCGAATGGTCAGCTCAACAGGTTTTCGCATGCGCATCATGAACGCGTGTGAGTTCTCGACGACCACGAAGTCGTCCATGCCCTCAAGTTTCGTATCCTCGACTGAGACCTTGCCGTCATCAGGATTGTCGAGTACGGCTGATGTGATCGGATCGATGCTCCGATTGCCGGCGATAATGCCCAATTCGAAGTCGGCTGGCCCAAGCCGCAGCGGCACACTTTCGGCACCTTTGCCCAATTGGCGACCCGCCGGACCACTCACCCAATCGACGCCGGGCACATCGCCAAACTCGTCCACAGCAGCACTGCCCTGGTTGGGCGGGCCAAGCATGACAACCCGGCCAAGATTCGGAATTTCTTTATCGCTCAGATACTGTCGCACCAGGATGCCGCCCAATGAATGCGTGACGAAGTGGACTCGATCACTCGCACCGGCTGCATCACATAAGACCAGGCCTTTGCCGATGGCCATGGGTGCGAGCACTTCGATCGGATGTTCACGCGATGGGTAGTCAATGTTCACCGATGAAAACCCGGCCTCGTCCAATGCCTCGGCCATCGAATTCATTGACGCTGCGGTCCTGGCAAGACCGTGCAGCAGGATGACGCATTCTTCTGCATGCACGGCCGACACGGCAAACAGCACCAGAATTGCTATCAGCCTGCGTATCATCTGCCGCTCCTTAAACCCGCGTACTGTAGTTGGCGGTCGTGCCAGCGACCCATGTTGTTGCATTCGTTCCTCCCTGTAGATTTTACAATCGCTGGTGTCCAGGCGTTGCTCAGGTATAGCCGCTTTGACCCGGTACCTAGTAATGCGGCGGCCGCTCATCTTGCCCCGCATCATCCGTCTGCGTATCGGACATTGCACGCATCCTGTTGACGAGCGAATTGCAGAGTTTTTCGATCTGCATGATTTGTTCCTGCTGTTTCGTGACAACATCGTTGAGCTCATAAATAAGCTGATCCTGATGTGCCAGCTTGCTCTCAATATCGACCAGGCGTTCCTCGTTCATGATAGCCTCTGCCTTCCCGGTAGGCGTGCGCCAACTGCGCGTTCACCGCATTGTCGCGCCGCAAGCGGCGCTCCTGCAATACCCAGCTGAAAATACCCACGTCTGATGTCATTACTGCGCTTCAATGAAATTTCGCTCGACTTCGGCGAACTCAAGATCCTGACTGAGGCGGATTTCGCTATCGACTCGGGTGAACGCGTCTGCTTGATCGGCCGCAATGGCGCCGGCAAATCGACAACTTTCAAACTCATAACCGGCGAAATCGACGCCGACCACGGTGAGATAGTGCGTGGTGCCGATCTCGTTATCAGCCAGCTTGACCAATCCTTGCCCGAGGTGACGGACCAGAACGTTCGCGACGTCGTTCGCTCTGGCCTGGCAGAAATCGAACAGCTGCTCGAAGCATACCAGCAACTGTCTGGGCTTGAGCTCGATCGCGAAAGTATGCGTGAGCTCGAAGTTCTGCACGCTAAAATCGATGCGCACGATGGCTGGCATATTGAGCAGCGCGTCGAGAAAACAATGACCGATCTCAACCTGCCCGCTGACAAAAATATGAACGAGCTCTCAGGTGGCTGGCAGCGGCGTGTCGCAATTGCGAAAGCACTCGTGCAAAAACCAGATCTCTTGTTGCTCGACGAACCAACGAACCACCTCGATATTGCAACGATTAAATGGCTTGAAGATCGGATCTACTCGTTCTCAGGCGCAGTTCTTTTCATCACCCACGATCGGGCTTTTCTGCAACGCCTGGCCACTCGAATTCTCGAAATTGACCGCGGTAAACTGACAAGCTGGCCGGGAAACTATGACAACTTCTTGATTAGAAAGGAAAAATCTTTAGCGGACGAGAGTGCGGCAAACGCCCGCTTTGACAAGAAACTTGCCCAGGAGGAGATCTGGGTTCGCCAGGGCATCAAGGCACGCCGCACGCGCAACGAGGGTCGATCACGGGCGCTAATCAAGATGAGGGACGAACGCGCGCAGCGCATTGCTCGCGACGGTCAGGCGCGAATTCATATCGAAGCAGCGGAGCGATCAGGCCGCAAGGTTATACGTGCACGAGACGTTTGTTATCGCTACGGCGACGAACCTCTCATCGACAATTTCTCTATCAAAATCATGCGCGGCGATCGAATTGGTCTGATCGGCAACAACGGTGTCGGCAAGACCACTTTGCTGCGTCTGCTGTTGGCAGAATTAGAGCCGCAGTCGGGTACGCTCAAGCACGGCACTAATCTCGAAATCGGCTATTTCGACCAATTGCGCCAGGCACTCGACCTCAGCAAGTCAGTCGCCTACAACGTTGGCGAAGGCCGCACCTACATCAAGCTCAATGGCAAGGATCGTCACATCGTCGGCTATCTAAAGGGCTTTTTGTTCAGCCCAAAACGCGCCATGACACCGGTCAAGGCATTATCAGGCGGCGAACGCAATCGCGTCATTCTTGCCAAGTTGTTTACACAACCCGCCAATCTGCTGGTTCTCGACGAACCGACCAATGATCTTGATATCGAAACGCTGGAGGTGCTCGAAAGCAAACTGTGCGAATTCAGCGGCACCCTGATCGTTGTCAGCCATGACCGTGAATTCCTCGACAATGTTGTAACGAGCACGATCGTGTTCGAAGAGGACGGCAGCATTCAGGAATACGTCGGCGGCTACAGTGACTGGCTCCGGCAGGGCCGCCAGCTCGCCTCGACAGACAGCCCCTATACAGAGGAGGCGCGCAAACGGGCAGCTGCCGAACGACGTCGAAAAGCACCGACCAAGCTTGGTTACAAGAAGCAACGCGAACTTGATCGCTTGCCTGGCGAAATCGAAGTCATGGAAGCATCGATCGCGATATTGCAGCAAACCGTACTTGAGCCCGATTTTTACGCGCAGGATCATGAACGGGCGCAAGCAACGCTACAGAAACTCTCTGGCGAGCAGGCGCAACTGGAAAAGCGTATTGAGCGCTGGAGCGAATTGGAGATTCTCAAGTCCAGCTACGAATCAAGTTAGCTAATCCCATTGGTTGGCGGTTGCGTCGAAGTGTTTGCTGACAGGCGGTACCACGCAAAAGCGCTGGCCGGTCGGCGCCTCCATTACCCACCAATCCTTGATCCTCTCGATCCTGCGTGCACCGTGAGTCTCAAGACGCGTGGCCTCCGCATCGATGTTGTCGGCCTCAATGTCGATGTGTACGCGACTTGCATGAGCAACTTTCTGCACCTCGACATACGGCTCATTGTCCGGTGCCGATAGTGAAGCATACAGCCGGTCATTGTCTGTATCCTTGCGCGGATAGCCTAGCGCGGCACTCCAGAAGTCTGCTGCGGCATTGAGACTGTCAGTCTGGCAATCGATGATTAGACCTGCAAATCGGCTACGGTGAATTTTAGTTCTCCTCGATTATTACGGGTCTTGCCAGGTAGTCGCCCTCCCGGCGACCCGCATTATTCATGAATGATCTGAGTTAGTACTCCGTCAAGGTGATATTGACGGAGTACTAGTGCGAAGTACCAAACAACCGGTCGCCAGCATCCCCGAGGCCTGGCACGATGTATTTGTCTGCATTGAGATGATCGTCGATTGCGGCTGTATAGATCGGCACATCCGGATGCGCTGCTTCGACCAGCGCAAGTCCTTCGGGACAGGTCACAATGCAAACGACCACAATTTGTGCGGCACCGCTTTCCTTTAAGAGTTCGATTGCCGCCACGGTCGACCCGCCCGTCGCAATCATCGGGTCGATGATGATGCAGGTTCCGCCCCTGGCCTGTGTCGGCAATCGCTGATAGTAACTGACTGGTTGCTTGGTAACCTCGTCACGATACAAGCCGACGAATCCGACGCGCGCGGTGGGAACGAGTTCGAGGATTCCTTCGAGCATGCCTACACCGGCCCGCAGAATTGGCACGACCACAAGATCAGTATCGATTTTTTTGCATATTGCTTCGGCGACGGGTGTCTGCACTACAGTTTCCTTTACCTTGATGTTCTTCAGTGCCTCGTAGCATATGAATTTCGTAATTTCCGTCGCCAGTTCACGAAAGAGTTTGTGGCCCGTATCGACGTCGCGAATGATGCCGAGTTTATGCTGTACGCATGGATGATCGATCAATTCATGCATTGTCTGGCTCCGTTATTGTTATTGACGATTAGCTCGTAGACCACATTGCGAATTCGGTGCCTACCGGATCGACGAAATGAAATCGCTTCCCTCCCGGGAAATCGAAAATGTCCTGACTAATGGTTGCGCCGAGCTCTCTGACCCGTTCGACGTCTCGTTCGAGATTTTCACTGTAAAAAACCAGCAGCACGCCTGTCGCAGGTGCGCTTTCCTCTGACCGGCGCAAGCCACCGTCAAGGCGCCCATCGTTGAAACTAACGTAATCGGCGCCCCATTCCTTGAATGTCCAGTCGAACAACGCCGCAAGAAAATCGCGCGCCAACGCTGGATCGGTGACGGGAATTTCAATGTAGTCGATGCGTTTTTCGATTCTCATGGTCAATTCTCCATGGATTTGCAAGCCCTTGACAAGCCTAACGAGTGTCCACGATCACCGACGTAATGCATAAATCCAGGATCATTCCAGACCGCCAGCATCAGATCCGCGTCGGCGAGTGTTAACCTGCGTAACAGCAGGCGTTCGGTCTCCAGTCGAAATAATTCGCTCATCCCGTCACCCCGCAGGCGGAAAGGAAAGCCTGAACGTAAAGGCTGCCGCGGATGAGCTTTCCTTCCAAAGTATGTCGAATCTGCTCTTTGCCTCCTGGACGGTTGGAATGTGTCCCACTTCTATCCACCAAAGGACCAGTGGCGCTCTGCTAGCCGGCTCGAACCAATTCTCCCGCTTGCGAACCGCTGCAACATGATTGCTGCGGTAGGCATAATCCTCAAGCGCTATGATCGATTCCCAGACTGACATGTTGAACAGAACAAACTCATCATCGAAGACTTGCGCCTCAGTCGTATCACCCTCTGCAGTGATATGGCGCCAAACGAAACCGGGACTGGAGTCTGCAATCTCGTTCAGAGGATCCAGCCGTGCAACGAATCCCTCCATAATCGGATCGTCGATTGACGCGCGCATTCGTGCAACATTCGCATGGGCGAGATGATAATCAGGCACTTCGATCTTACTCGATGTTGAACAAGCCAAAAACGTAAGGAAATATTTCGATCAGTATCTGGTGCACCTGTTGCGAATGCAAGAGAATGGCCAGACAATCTCGAGTTCGGAGACTGACATATTTGCGGGGATAGCAAAGTGATTTTGGGCAGATCATCCATTAGGTTATCGTCGTCTATCCACAAGGCAGCCATTTTCTGGCAGACGATGAGCAAGGCAACCCTTATCGCATCACAAGCTGGAACGAACTTGCGGCTAACCTGCCACAGACTTCGGCGGGACCGCATCACGCACCGGAGAGCGCCCAATATCCATGTCCTCCCGAGTGCGGCGAATGCAGCCGCTGTGCCTGGAGCTCCTGTTATGACGATATTGGTTTCATAGACAAAATCCTGCACGAGATACAGTCAGAGTTTCGCGGCGACAGCCGCCGTACCTACCTGCTCGGCGTCAGCTCTGGCGCCATGATGACCTTGCGGCTGAGGTGCAATCTTTCCAGCAGGTTTGCAGCAATTGTATCCATTATCGGGCAACTTGCGCCCGGCTATGCCTGTGGTCCTGATGTTGATCTGCCAATGCTGCACCTGTACGGCGGACTGGATAAAACCGTCAGGTTCGATGGCAGACCCGGCACCGATGACGGCTTCATCTATACGCCGGCCGAGAATACGGCCGCAACATGGGCAACAGCATTGGCATGTACAAGTGGGCCAGATGCTTGGCAGTCAGATCTAACCGACAGTGCCGGATGGCTTTGTACGGCATTTTCGGAATGTCATATTGATGGCCACGAGGTCGTGCGGAAAACGCTTTCGGACTAGCCCAGTTTGCGGACGCCGATAGCATCGCGAATCTCAGCAAGATAAGGCGCCGCAACCTCGCGCGCGCGCTCCGCGCCCTGCAAGAGTTCCGCTTCTACGATGGCCGGATTGCCCATTAGTCGCTCGTACTCTTCACGCGCTGGATGGATGTGATCGTTAATGAGTTCGAACAGTAGCTGCTTCATCTCACCCCAGGCGATACCATCGGCGTAGCGTGCTTCGATATCCATGGTTTCCTGCGTCGTCGCAAATGCTTTGTACATATCGTAAAGCGTGCTGCCGTCTGTTTCTTTCGGCACGCCCGGTTCCAGAGAGTTTGTCTTGATCTTCATAATCAGCTTTCTCAGCCGCGTCGCATCGGCAAATAGCGGAATTGCGTTGTTGTAGCTTTTACTCATCTTGCGCCCATCAAGACCTGCCAGCACCGCCGTGTCAGCATCGATTAGCGGGTCGGGCAGTACGAGGACATCGCCGAAATGGTGATTGAATCTTTGTGCTATGTCGCGCGCCATCTCGACATGCTGTTTTTGATCCCGCCCGACCGGTACTTTCGTCGCCTTGAACATCAAGATGTCTGCCGCCATAAGGATTGGATAACTGTAGAGCGCCATCGTGATGCCCTTGTCCGGGTCTTTATTGCCGCCTTGTGCATTGGTTGCAACGGCCGCTTTGTATGAATGCGCACGATTCATCAAACCCTTCGCCGTCATGCTCGCCAGAATCCAGTTGAGCTGTGGTATTTCGGAAATATCCGACTGCCGATAAAAAATTGCGTTCTGCGTATCGAGCCCCAACGCGAGCCAAGCTGCCGATATTTCCAGAGTCGACTGGCTGATCTTGTCGGGGTCCTCATTCTTGGCGAGCGCATGATAATCCGCGAGAAAATAATAGTTTTTCTTCGTCGGGTCTTTGCTCGCCTCGATGCCAGGACGAATCGCGCCAACATAGTTGCCAATATGTGGTGTGCCAGTCGTCGTGATACCCGTGAGATAGATATCCTGGGTCATGCCGCGATGCCTTTCAAATTAATAACCGGCCGCCTGACCGTCCTTGCGCACTTCGGAGGCGCCATAGTACACGCCTTCTTTCTCGTCCCACAGTATCGCTTGATAGCCGCCGAACCCGCCGTCGCTCTCGCCGAGCGTGTGTCCCATGGCCTCAAGCTGTGCCCGAATTTCGCTGCCGAAGCCACGCTCGAGGTGCACGACACCGCCATCGGTCATGACCTGACCCGTCGGCTGTGACGAGCCGCCATGCCGAATACGTGCCGCATCGCCCGCTTCCTGCAGATTCATGCCGAAGTCGACCATGTTGATGATTATCTGCGCATGCCCCTGCGGTTGCATCGCCCCTCCCATGACGCCGAAGCTCATGAGCGGTTTACCGTCCTGCATCACAAATGCCGGGATAATCGTGTGAAACGGGCGCTTGCCCGGTTCGACGACATTTGCATGCCTTTCCTCGAGGCTGAACAATTCGGCCCTGTCCTGCAGCACAAAACCCAGACCGCCCGGTGTCATGCCGGATCCCATGCCACGATAATTGCTTTGAATCAGTGACACCATGTTGCCATCGCGGTCCGCCACGGTCAGGTAAATGGTGTCACCGTCGTCGAGTATGGCGTTACCCGCGGAGTATGCGGTGGCCGCCCGATCCTGCGAGATGAGTTGGCGACGTTCGTCAGCATATGCTTTGGAAATCAATCGATCTACCGGGACATCGACGAAATCCATGTCCGCATAGAATCGGGCACGATCTTCGAACACAAGCTTTTTGGCTTCAACGAATGTGTGCACATACTCAGCGCTGCCGAATCCCATCGCGGCAATGTCGAAACCCTCGAGAATATTCAGTATCTGCAGCGCCGCTATGCCCTGTCCGTTCGGCGGCAATTCATACACATCCCAGCCACGATAGTTGGTCGTCACGGGCGTCACCCACTCCGATCTATGCGCGGCAAGATCTGCGTAGCGCAACAACCCTCCCTGTTCAGTCATGTACGCGTCAATCCTTTTCGCGATATCGCCTTTATAGAAGGCATCACGACCATCATTGGCGATAATTTCGTAAGTTTCTGCGAGACGCGGATTGCGAAACAACTCACCCTTTCTTGGCATCTCCCCATCGGGCATAAAGGTTTCCGCAAAGCCCGGATAATCGGCTCGAGGGCCGGCACTTGTCGAAAAGTAATACGCGATCGTCTCCGAAACCGGAAAGCCTTCGCGCGCATACCGAATGGCCGGAGCGAGGATCTCAGCCATTGACAGTCGTCCATAGCGGCCGTGAAGTTCGAACCAGCCGTCAACAGCGCCAGGTACGCTGACGGGTAGCGGACCGTATGGTGGGACGCTGTCGATGCCATGCTCTCTGAAGTATTCGTGCGTCATGAGTGCGGGCGCGCGGCCCGACGCATTCAGGCCGGTTAGCTCCTGTTTGTCCGCGTCCCAGACGATCGCGAACAGGTCTCCACCGATTCCAGAACCCGTTGGTTCCATTAGGCCGAGCGCAGCATTTGCCGCGATTGCCGCGTCCACGGCACTGCCTCCCGCCTTGAGGATATCAAGCGCAATTTGCGTGACCAGCGGCTGGCTTGTCGCAACCATGCCATGGGCCGCAATGACTTCGGAACGGGACGCAAACGCCCGGCCAGTTACACGGTCATATCCCGGCTCAGATCCCATCACATCAGCGCCCCCCAGAATCAAAAGTACGATGCCAACCAGACTTGCTCGTCGTTTCATTATGCGTTTCACGCCGATGGACAAGAACGACAATGATGCCTAGATTGCTCGTGGAATGAAACACGGTATTATTCCCGACATGAACGACGACTATTCGGACAAGAATTCCCAGCTTGGCGTACTGTACCCAGGCCACATCGAAGCCCTTAAGGCGCGCCACGATCACGCGCTTTTGAAATCGGGTGCCAGCCACGCCGTCATTTTCTCAGGCAGCCCGAAGGTCACATTCCTCGACGACATGTCTTACCCGTTTGTCACAAACCCGCATTTTCTAAGTTGGGCGCCGCTTGGCTGCTTGCCGCTCTCCTACATCGTTTACACACCGGGCGAGACACCACGACTCATTTACTATCAGCCCCACGACTACTGGCATGTTGTTCCCGGAGATCCCGACGGCTACTGGACGCCTCATTTTGATATATGCATCGTACCTTCCATGGACGGTATCGCCGCACTCCTGCCCAAGGACAGTGACAAATGCATATTGATTGGTGAGATCCAAGATGCCGCACACGCCTTCGGTATTGAACGCGTAAATCCAACAATGGCCGTCAATATTCTGCATTTTGCTCGCGGCATCAAGACTGAGTACGAGGTCGAATGCATGCGGCTTGCATCGCGCCGTGGCGCCCGCGGACACGTTGCGGCCGAGGCCGCGTTTCGCGAACGTGCGTCCGAGTTCGAGATTCACCGGGCCTATTGTCATGCCGTAAGCCACATCGACAACGAACTACCGTACGGCAATATTGTCGCCCTCAACAGCCACGGTGCCGTATTGCATTACACGGACCTTGACCGCGAACCACCGGACGAGACGCGATCTTTTTTGATTGATGCCGGAGCCCGGGTGTGCGGTTATGCTTCTGACATTACGCGCACCTATTCTTTCGACGATGCGCGCTTTGCAGAATTGATCGAGCGCATGGACGCGATGCAACTCGAGATCGTCGGAAAATTACGCGCCGGCGTGGACTACCGTGAGCTACATGTTGATGCACATCGCATGCTCGGTGACGTATTGGTCGATACCGGTCTGGCGCACGGTGATGCAGACACTCTTCTCGAAACCGGCGTAACATCGGCGTTCTTCCCACACGGTCTTGGCCACTTGATCGGCGTGCAGGTACACGATGTTGGTGGGCATACGCAAAATGAGTCGGGCACGATCATTGACCCACCCAGCGGCCACCCATTTCTGCGACTTACGCGTGTTCTCGAAGAAAATATGACTTTGACGATTGAGCCCGGCCTTTACTTGATCGACATGCTGCTCGAAGATCTCCGCGGCACACCCGCTGAGAGCCATGTCGACTGGAATGCTGTGGACTGGCTCAGGCCATTCGGTGGTGTCCGTATCGAGGATGATGTACGGGTAACGCTCGATGGTTGTGAGAATCTGACGCGCGACGCGTTCGCTGCTATTTAGTCCGCGCCTTTGCTTTCAGCTGTCGCTTGACCCGCGCACCTTTGCGCTCGAGAATCGGCCGCATGGCACGCCCAAGCCACGGCATCAAGTAAATCAACATCGTTAACACACCACTGATCGCCGGAAGCGACTTTTCACGTTGATAATTTCCACAAAGATCGAGAACAGCCTGCGCGACCTCGTCCGCCGTGCTAATTGGCTGCGAGAATGTCAGGTCTGATACGTCGTCGATATTAGACATGATAAAGCCCGTGGCGATCGGGCCTGGCGAAACTACGGCAATCTTAATACCGCTGTCTCGAAATTCCTCAGCCATGGAAAGCGTAAAAGAGCGCAATCCCGCTTTGCTGGCCGCGTACGCGGCGCTGTATGGCACGGGTAAACGACCTGCGAGCGATCCAACATTGATAATCGCGCCGCCGCCCGCTTCCCTTAAATAGGGTATCGCGATACGGCTCAGCATAATTGGCGCTTTGAGATTGACATCGATCATTTTGCCGAGGTCATTGGCGTCGACTGATTCAACGGACCCTCGCTTGTGGAAACCCGCATTGTTGACAAGTACGTCCACACGACCGAATTCGAAATTCGCCTTTTTAAAAAGACTGACGCAGGCATCGGTATCGGAGACATCCATGGCGAATATCTCAACACGCGTCTTATCACGCAGTTCTTCGGCCATCGCTTCAAGATTTCTTTTGGTTCGCGCAACAAGCATCAGGTTGGCACCGGCGATGGCAAACAACCTCGCCATTGCGGCACCGACACCGTCTGAACCACCCGTTACGATGACTGTCTTGTCGTTAAAGATCATTCGCGAATTCTATCAGGGCCTGTGCCTGGGGTGTTCATAATCGTTCTTGTCGTTAGAGGCCTTAGATGAAGTCGGCTAGCGCGTGTGAGTGCGATATTTGTGCCCCAAGGGCATGTCATTAGCGGAAGTAAAGCGCAGCGCAGCGAGCTCCCGTCAAGCGGGATCGAGACATGACGGTAACAAATATCCCACTCATAGGCGACTAAAGGAATTATAGGCCGAGGTAGCCCTTGATCTTTGCCCACAACGACATTTCCCATCCGTATACATCGAGACCCTCGGCACCGAGTGTTGCTACGGGCATTGTTGTATCGGCCGGAATGACTTCATTCGCCGCAACATCTTCGGGTCGCAATTCGAGTTTGCCTTCGTCGCCCTCCCACGGCTCAGTCAGACCATCGACGGCCAGGCTCAGATATGGTAAGACGTTATCATCGACGATGTCATCAAGAAAAACGGCGTCAGGGTCGAAGCTTTCCTTCGACAGGATGACACAGTCATCATAGGCTTTTTCGTTGCTAATGGCGGCACCCTCTACAGTGAGTTGCTCTAGAATAATCTGGATAGTAAGAACAATATGTGAGGAGACTCACAAGACCCGTAATTTGTATTTTCTATTTATGTTCAAATACTTATAGTAAAGTTTGGCGTTGCATTGTCAGCCATTAAACTTATGTAAAATTTCGGCGCATCTTTGGTCCCGGATCAGACGCAAAAAAGCCGGGCGACGCCCGGCTTTTTTGTTGCTCATGTAATGACGGCCAGCACCCCGTCAGGGTGGCTCTGAATCCATCAATATCGCGCTGACGGAATACTAGTCTTCAGTCGCGACTTCGTCCGCCGGCGATTTCCCGCTAAACATGACGATTGCCATCGGTGCCGCATCACCCGCCCGTGGCCCGGTCTTGAGGATACGCAGGTATCCGCCCGGTCGATCCTTGAACCGCGGACCGAGTTCCGAAAATAATTTGCCAACCACTTCCTTGTCGCGCAGGCGATCGAACGCCAGCCGACGATTCGCTACGCTATCCTCTTTGGCAAGAGTAATAAGCGGTTCGACTACGCGACGCAATTCTTTGGCTTTGGCTAACGTCGTTTTGATCGTTTCGTGCTTCAACATCGACGCTGCCATGTTACGAAACATGGCCTTGCGATGGGAGCTGTTGCGACCCAGTCGACGACCGGATTTCCTATGGTGCATCTGAGTATCCTAAATCGTATTTTTACGGCTGCAGCATGAGTTCATGCTCGGGGCGCAAACTCGGCGGCGGCCAGTTCTCGAGCCGCATTCCAAGGCCGAGGCCGTGTCCTTCGAGTACTTCCTTAATCTCGGTCAGTGACTTCTTGCCGAGGTTTGGCGTCCGCAGAAGCTCAACCTCTGTTCGCTGCACAAGATCTCCGATATACATGATGTTCTCTGCCTTAAGACAATTTGCCGAACGAACGGTGAGCTCAAGTTCATCAACAGGCCGCAGCAGAATCGGATCGATCTGATTCTCTGCTTGCGCACCGACGCCCTCTTCCTGGCCCTGCAGGTCAACGAAGACAGACAGTTGGTCCTTGAGAATGCTGCCCGCGCGGCGAATCGCCTCTTCAGGATCAATCGTGCCGTTCGTCTCGATATCGATGATCAGTTTGTCGAGATCGGTTCGCTGCTCAACACGTGCTGCCTCAACGCTGTACGTTACGCGGTGCACTGGACTGAATGACGCATCAAGTTGCAGACGCCCGATCGGGCCGGTTTGCTCCTCGAACAACGGACGCTGCGTCGCCGGTCGATAGCCGCGACCACGCTCAACCTTGAGAATAGTGTTTAGCTCACCGGTCTTCGTCAGATTGGCAATCACGAGTTCAGGATTCATAATCTCAACATCGTGATCGAGCTGAATATCGCCAGCTGTTACCGGACCCGGTCCCTTCTTCGAGATTCGCAGCTCAGCGACGTCACGCGTGTGCATACGAACGGCGATCTGCTTCAGGTTCAAGAGAATTTCGACGACGTCTTCCTGCACGCCCTCGATGCTCGTGTACTCGTGCAGCACACCCTCGATCTCCGCCTCAGTAATGGCCGCACCCGGCATCGACGAGAGCAAAATGCGACGTAACGCATTGCCCAACGTGTGGCCGAATCCGCGTTCGAACGGCTCAATGACCACTTTAGCCAACTGATCATTAATCGGCGTTACCTTGACAACGCGAGGCTTTAAAAATTCATGTACAGATTCCTGCATGGGTAATTA
>JADFKA010000015.1:340-13393 GCA_022565135.1 Pseudomonadota bacterium | reverse complement strand
CGCGCGATAGAAGTATTGCGGAGCACACTTGATATGGGCACAGACAGGATGCGCATCGGCATATTCTATGGCGTGGCACATATGCCGGATCTCGAAGAGCGACTCGTGAATGAACTGGGGCTGGTACGCCAGGAAGTCCTGTGGATCGATGCCTGGAAGCTGGGCAAGCAACCCGTTGACTCTGCCCGATGATCAAGCGCTCAGCATCGGCGGGATTCTACAGGTCGATGAAACTCGCGAACTCTGTCAGTTTCTTGCAAGTGATGTCTGGCACTTCGGCATCATCCGCCGGGTAGCCCGTTACGAGTAACAGGAACGGTCGTTCACTCTTGGGCCTGTCGAGTATCTCGTTGAGGAACTTCATCGGGCTGGGCGTGTGTGTCAGGCACGCGAGGCCTGCTTGATGCAATGCCGTGATCAGGATTCCTACCGCTAGCCCGGTCGACTCGGTCGGGTAGTAGTGCTTTACCTTGCGGCCATCGGGAAGCACGCCGAACTTCTGTAAGAAGACGGCGATCAGGTACGGCGCCATTTCGAGAAATGGTTTACGTGTATCCGTACCCAGTGGTTCAAGTGCTGCAAGCCACTCAGGTGATGCCCGGTGGCCGTAGAATTCTCGCTCCTCGACTTCTGCCGCTTCGCGAATTTTTTTCTTTGTCTGCGGCCCGCTGATTACGACAAAATGCCAGGGCTGCAAGTTCGCACCGCTCGGTGCTGTGCTCGCAGCCATTAGTGCCGTCTCGATGATGTCTCGTGGCACGGGCCTGTCGGAGAACTCGCGTACCGTGCGGCGCCGGTTTACTTCGGTATAAAACTCCTTGAGCCGCTGCCGCATTTCTTCGATCGGATACTCGCGATAGTCCTTGAGTGGAATCGTCGGGTAGCTGCTCACAGATTTTTATCCTTCCATCATTCCGGGTCGTTCAGCCTTCGCAGTACAGTGTATTCGGTAGTGTCGTTTTCCGACACCATGTAACCGCGCATGGATATGCCAGCCTCCTGCACGGACTCCGGCCTGCCTGTGATCAGCGGATGCCATTCCGGCAATTCTTGTCCGTTCGCCAGACGGCGATACGCACAGCTTGATGGCAACCAGCTGAATTCCTCAGTGCGATCGGCTGACAGCTTGAGGCAGTTCGTGACTATCTTTGTCCGATTGGCGTAATTGGTGCAGCGGCAGGTATTGATATCGAGCAATTTGCACGCGATCTCAGTGTAGAAAACCTCGCCCGTGTCCTCGTCTTCGACTTTGTGCATGCAGCACAGAGCGCAGCCGTCACAGAGACCTTCCCACTCCTCTGTATTCATCTCGGACAGTGTTTTGTGTTTCCAGTATTCGTCTTTCATCGTCAAGCGCCGATTATTTGCCTGGCCCATTGGACGACGGTGCGTACGCGCGGCGATGACAGGTCGTAGGCCTCGTCAAAGCTGACCCACCGCCATTCATGATGCTCGGGGACACCTGTCTCAGGCGACGGTCCCATGACGACGTCTACGCAGGACGTCCTGCCGAGGTAGTAGCGCGCGGTCTTGCCACGGCTGTACGGCCCGGTCTCTGTATAGCGTTCGCCCCACTCGAATTCGATCTCGGTAATGCCCGTTTCCTCACCGACTTCTCGGATCGCAGCTTCAAGTGGTTGTTCGCCTGTTTCGCGCAAACCCTTCGGAAAGTCCCAGTTATGATAGGCCCGCAACATCAATGTCAGCCAGCCAGAGTCGAAGCTCCTGGCCAGCACCACGCCACAGGACAGCGTTGTTGTTTCAATCACACTCATGCCGTCCTCAGGACCTCAATAGGTGGCGCATTAATAGCACCGCGCGCTGCGACAAAACCACTGACACACACGAGTAGAACCCCCGCTCCGAGGCCGGCCAACCACAGCAGCGGATTGAACTCGTAAGGCAGCTCAAACAGTTGCACTGCGACTATTGCCGCCAAAATCGATGCTCCCGCCGACGCCAGAAGACCCGCCGCGATGCCGAGCACGGCAAACTCCGTCATGACTCCGGCAAACACCGTGCGCTTGCGCGCACCCAGGGCACGCAGTAACGCGCTCTCGAATCGCCGCTCATCAATAGTCGACTGCACCGCAGCAAACAACACGGCCACCCCGGCCGCAAGTGTAAACACGAAGACCGCCTGTACCGCGAGGCTGGCCTTTTCAATGATGCCGCGGATCTGTTGCAGAATTGCATCGATATCAATCACCGAGATACTAGGGTGTGTACGCACGAGATTGATCAGCATGGATTGTTGCTCTTCTTCCAGCCGCATACTTGAAATGTAGGTCATTGGCATGTCATCGAGCGCACCCGGCGACAGCACGATGAAAAAGTTCGGCTTGAATGAATCCCAGTTGATACTGCGCGTACTCGCGATCGTCACCTCGAGCTCACGACCCGCAATTACAAACACAATGCGATCACCGATGGCGAGTCCGGTATCAGACGCCGCCTCCTCTTCGATCGATGCCAGCGGCGGCCCGGCATAGTCTGCCGGCCACCACTCACCAGCAACGATTTCATTACTTGCCGAAAGTGTTGCTGTCCATGACAGGTTTGCCTCGCGATTGGCGAGCCAGCTGCCGCCCGGATCGGGATAGCTGCGCGTCTTGACTGACTCGCCGTTAATCGTCGACATCCGCGCCCGCACGAGCGGTACGAATTCGGGTTTTGCTATACCGGCCGTGTCAAATATTGCCGCCACGGAATCGAGCTCATGTGGCTGGATATTGATCATGAAATGATTCGGTGCGTCTTCATCGATCGTCTTGCGCCAACCTTCGAGCAAATCAGTGCGCACGATGGTCAGCAACAGCAACACCGTCAACCCCAGTCCAAATGCGACAACCTGAACGGCGCTGCTGCGCCCCCGGCGCGCGACATTAGCCAGACCATAGCGCCAGGCGACTCCAACACCCGAGCGAAAGCGGCCCATTAGCGCAACCAGGCCGCGCCCGACCAGGTACAGCGCTGCCGCGATTACGATGATGCCGCCTAGTAATACGACCAGCATGCGTGCATCTCCAACCGATCGATACAGCAATGCTGCAACGGCGGCGAGCGACAATCCCGTGACGAGCAATCGAGACGGCGGCGGCGGCATCATGTCGTGGCGCAACACGCGCAGCGGCGGTGTATTGCGTAACTGCAGCAGTGCAGGCAGCGCGAAACCGACCAGTAACACGAGCGCGCTGCCGCTGGCCAGGATGACCGGCATCGGCCCGGAGTCAGGCAGGTCAGCAGCAATAATGTCGGAAAGAATCCATGACAGCACTTTTTCCGCCGCAAAGCCGATGCTGCTTCCGGCAATGACGCCGAGCACGCCGAGCATCATGAGTTGCAGTACGGCGACTGTAATGACAAAGCCCTGTGTCGCGCCAAGACTTTTCATCAGCGCGACCGTATCCATGCGCCGGTGAGCGAAGCGCCGTGCTGACATCGCCACAGCAACCGCGCTGAGCAAGAGGCTTATAACAGCAGTCAGCGACAAGAAACGCTGCGCACGATCGGCCGCATTGTATGCACGCTCTCTTCTCTCCTCACGATTAGATGCGCGAACCGAGTCGGGCAGTTGATCCTGTATTGCTTCGTTAAACTCGCTCATCGCGGCGTCATCGCCCGCGACAAGCAACGCGTAGGCGACGCGGCTGCCCTCGCCTATGAGGCCCGTTGCGGGAATGTCGGCAATGTTGACCAGCAGCGACGGCGCCAGCGACGCAAAACCGATTGACTGGTCGGGCCTGTACGTCAGTACGGCGGATACGAGCATGTCCGATCCGCCAACCATGATTTCATCGCCGACATCGGCATCAATCCTGGCCAACAGGGCGCCATCGGCCCACACCTCACCGCGCGGCGGTACACCGTCGACCACGCGTTGCTCGCCGAACAGCGTATCCGAAATCCTCACGGTGCCGCGCAATGGGTAGCTATCACTCACAGCCTTGATCGTTGCCAGCGCACTCAAATCACCTGCGAATACCACACTCGGAAACGTCTGTGTCTCAGCTGTTTGCAAGCCGTACTCTTCTGCCGTGGCCCGCCAGGTATCCGGAATTGGCACCTGCGAGCGCAGACGCAGGTCGGCGGCCAGCACTTCGTTGGCCTGGCGCGCAACAGCCTTGCCGATGCGGTCCGTCAGGAACCCTACCGCCGTCAGCACGCCCACAGCCAGCGCTATCGCTGCCAGCAACACCATGACTTCGCCCGATCGCAGCTCGCGACCGAAGCTTCTTAGCGCAAACGCGATTGCCTTCATGCCGCCACCGCACGATCGCTAACGAGGAGGCCGGCATCAAGACTGAGGATGCGGCTACAGCGTTCGGCCAGTAACACGTTATGGGTCACGAGGATGAGCGTCGTCGATGACGTACGGTTCAGTTCGAACATGAGCTCCATGATGTTCGCGCCCGTTCGTGCATCAAGATTGCCAGTCGGCTCGTCGGCAAACAACACGGCAGGCTCCGTTGCGAATGCGCGTGCAATGGCGACGCGCTGTTTCTCGCCGCCGGACAGTTGTGCCGGGTAGTGCCGCCAGCGGTCGCTGAGACCCACCTCGTCGATGATCGCGTGCGATGCCTCGCGCGCATTTGCAGCGCCTGCCAGCTCAAGTGGCAACATGACGTTTTCCAGCGCGTTCAGGGACGGCACGAGGTGAAACGATTGAAACACGAAGCCAACATTGTCGGCACGCAAGCGTGCACGTCCATCCTCGTCAAGCTCGCCGAGATTGGCACCGTTCAATGTCACATGGCCCATCGTCGGCAGATCGAGTCCTGCCAGGAGCGCAAGCAACGTTGATTTTCCTGCCCCGGAGGGCCCGACCACTGCGACAGATTCCCCCGCGCAGATGCGGAAACTGACGTCTGAAAGAATAGTCAGACTACCCTCGGGGCTGCTAACCTGCTTGCTTATTCCATGCGCTTCCAGAACTGCTGCGTTATCGGGTGACTGAATTTCCATGCGTCGATATCTTACCTTTGTCTTTTTGTTAGTTACCGCGATTACAGACGGTGCTGATGCCCCGACCGTGCTCATTTACGGCGATAGCCTTAGTGCAGGTTACGGTATGGAAGTTGACCAATCCTGGGTCGCTTTGTTGCAAACAAGGCTGCATAGCCAAGGGTACGAACATCGCGTGATTAACGCCAGTATCACCGGCGAGACGACCGAGGGTGGCGCGGCGAGAATCGCGCAGGCTCTGGACACGTTCACGCCATCGCTGATTATTCTCGAGCTCGGCGGCAACGACGGCCTGCGCGGCATCCCGCCAGACCGAATGAAGGGAAACCTGCAGACGATCATCCGGTCCAGCAAGTCCGCCGGCGCCGCGATCGTACTGCTCGGTATTCGCATTCCGCCGAACTATGGATCAAGGTACATCGAAGACTTCGACAATGTCTATCGCGAGCTGGCAGACGAACTCGACGTGCCCTGGATCGAGTTTTTCATGGAAGGGATTGCCTTGAACGACGAGCTCATGCAGGCTGATGGCATTCATCCCAATGCCGCCGCACAATCGCTATTGCTTGATAATGCCTGGCCTGTTATCAGCAAAGCACTCACAAACTGAGGCTGTCAACCAGTACTCCGTTAAGGTGATATTGATGGAAAAAATCTGGCTCAAGTCCTATCCCGAAGGGGTTCCCGAAGAACTACCGCCGCTGCCGTATCGTTCTGTACGGGAAATGATCGAGAATGCGTTTAAGATGCATCCCGATCGTCCGTCGTTCACCAATATGGGTACGACGTTGACGTACAGGCAGATCGATACGCTGTCGATGCAGTTTGCGTGCTACTTGCAGCAGTCGCTTGGCCTCGTCCGCGGCGAGCGTGTCGCAATCATGCTACCTAACATTCTGCAATACCCGGTCGTTATGACCGGCATCTTTCGCGCCGGTCTCGTTGTCGTCAACGTCAACCCACTCTATACCGCTCGCGAACTTGAACACCAGTTAAGCGATTCGGGTGCCAAGTGCATTATCGTGCTCGAGAATTTTGCGCACGTCCTCGCAGAGGTGATCGACAAAATCGCCATTGAGCACGTCGTCACTACCAGCATTGGAGACCTGCTCAATTTTCCCAAGGGCCTCATTACAAACCTGGTGCTTCGATATGTAAGGAGGTCAGTACCGAGTTTCAGCTTGCCCGGCAGCGTTGTGTTCAAGAAAGCCCTCAATATTGGTTCTAGAGAGGAGCTGACACCTGTTGAGCTCGGGTTTGCCGATATCGCTTTCCTGCAATACACGGGCGGCACCACTGGCGTTTCGAAAGGCGCAATGCTGAGCCATCGCAACATGGTCTGCAATGTGCAGCAATCCATCGTCTGGCAAGGCGATGCATACGTTGGGTTTGATTCGATTATCGCGATCACGGCGTTGCCGCTCTATCACATATTCTCATTGCAGGGGAATTGCCTCACCGTCATGGCCCAGGGCGGCCTCAACGTGCTGATCACCAACCCGAGAGACTTCGAAGCGTTCGTCAAAGAGATCGCGAAGTATCGATTCAACCTGTTTACTGGCGTCAATACATTGTTTGCCGCACTCATGAACACACCCGGATTCAGCGACGTCGATTTCAGCGCTCTGCGGATCTGCATTGGTGGCGGCATGGCGGTACAACCGACCGTGGCCAAGGAGTGGCTGGCAGTAACAAACAATACGATCCTGCAGGGCTACGGTCTGACAGAAACTTCACCCGGCGCGATAGTTAACCCGATAACCAGCGAGTTCACAGGCGCTATAGGCCTGCCCCTGCCGTCGACCGATGTCACTATCCGCGATGATGACGGCAACGTGCTTGCTGTGGGCGACGTTGGCGAAATCTGCATCAAGGGCCCGCAGGTCATGGACGGCTACTGGCAGCGGCCGGAAGAAACCGAAAAAGTCATGCTGCCTGGCGGTTGGTTGCGAACGGGCGACATTGGCCGCATGGCTGACGATGGTTATGTTTTCATCGAAGATCGCAAGAAAGACATGATTCTCGTTTCGGGATTCAACGTGTACCCCAACGAGGTTGAAAACATCGTCGTTGAAATGGATGGCATTCTCGAGGCGGCGGCAATTGGCGTACCGGATGAACATTCGGGCGAAACCGTAAAAGTCTACGCCGTGCGCAAGCACGACGACGTCAGTGAACAGGATGTAATCGATTACTGCCGTAAAAATTTGACCAAGTACAAGTGCCCGAAAACGGTCGAGTTCCGCGACGACCTGCCGAAAACCAATGTCGGCAAGATTTTGCGCCGCGCGCTGCGCGATACGTAGGACCTTTTCGATGTTAGCCCTACGGGCGAACGCAATGCACGGCCGGTAGTCCGGACATTTCTCGCCGGAATGGCTCGCTGCGCTGCGCTTTATTTCCGGCGAGAAAAATCCCTCCTGCCGTCCTGACGAAGACCGGAGCGTGGCCACGACGTCGCAGTGGTCGAATGGGGCTCGGCATCGGTGTGTTTGCGAGCGCGTCGTCCGCAGCGCTGTGACGCAGGACGCCCAAGCAAGCACAGGCCGATCCGAGCGAGGCAGGACGCCGAGCGAGGTTAAGCGCGAGCAAATACCCGGTGGCGTGCCCGTGCGACGCAGTCGTCCAGACTGCCGGCCTTGCGCTAGTCATAGCAAGCTACGACAGGTGGTAGGGTGAGCTTAGCTCATGTACCGCATCGACGAGCACGCCGAGGTTGTCAGGATCGACATCGGGTGTAATACCGTGACCGAGATTGAAAACGTGTCCCGGGCCATCGCCATAACTGGCGAGAACATCGGCAACGCCCTTGCGTATTACTTCAGGTGATTCGAGTAACGTCGCCGGATCGAGATTTCCCTGTAACGCTACCTTGTCGCCAACATGCTTGCGTGCCGTCGCGAGGTCCGTCGTCCAGTCAACGCCGAGCGCATCGCAGTCGGTTTCAACCATGTCGGCAAGTAACGGTCCCGCGCCCTTCGTGAACAGGATTACGGGAACACGACGACCGTCGCTCTCGCGTGTGAGGCCGGCGACGATCTTTTGCATGTTCGCCAGTGAATAGCGACGATAGTCATCGCCAGCCAGCACAGCGCCCCAGGTGTCGAACACCATGACCGCCTGCGCGCCCGCCGCAATCTGCCCATTAAGGTAGTCGATAGTCGTGTCGGCCACGGTATCGAGCAGCATTGTCATCGCCGCCGGATCATCGGCTGCGAGTCCTTTGATCCTGGCGAAGTCCCGACTGGATTGCCCCTCTACCATGTAGGTCGCAACCGTCCACGGACTGCCGGCAAAACCGATTAGCGGCACATCACCGTTAAGCTCGCCCCTGACGGTTCGCATGGCATCGAAAACGTAAGCGAGGTCTGTTGCAACATCCGGACGTTTAAGATTACGGATGTCTGCCGATGTTCTGACCGGCCGCTCGAACCGTGGTCCCTCGCCAGGTTCGAAATACAGGCCGAGCCCCATTGCATCGGGAACCGTCAGGATATCCGAAAACAAGATCGCCGCATCGAGCTTGAATCGCCGCAAAGGCTGCAGCGTCACTTCACAGGCGAGTTCGGGACTGCGACAGAGGCTCATGAAGTCGCCAGCCAGAGCGCGCACCTCTCGATACTCGGGTAGATAACGTCCCGCCTGCCGCATAACCCAAACCGGCGTGCGCGAAACAGGTTCGCGCAGCAGCGCTCGCAGTAATAAATCGTTCTTGAGCTCTGCCATCAAGCTCCTGCCTGCGCGGCTATCGTCATCTGTATCGCTTCAGCCGCAGCGCGCGGACTATCCGCGTCACGAATTGGGCGGCCTATAACAATATGATCGGCACCACTTGCGAGCGCTTTCTCTACCGTCACAACACGTTTCTGGCCACCTTCTGGTTGGTTGTCAACCGGGCGAATACCGGGCGTCACGACGAGTAACTTTGCATCCAGATGCTCCCGGAGCATCGCGACCTCAAGCCCCGACGAGATGACGCCATCGCAGCCAGCTTCGAGGGCTCGGCGAGCACGAGACAGCACCAGCGCTTCGATATCACAGTCGAAACCCAGGTCATCAAGGTCCCCGCGATCAAGGCTCGTTAACACCGTAACGCCAAGTACCTTCAGTGAATCACCCTTGTTCTCCGCAGCGGCCTGCATGATTGACTGATTGCCGTGCACGGTCACATAAGTCGCACCACGATCTTTGAGTTGTCGCACCGCAGCACCAACCGTCGCGGGAATATCGAAGAATTTCAGGTCACAAAAAACCTTCTTTTGTCTGGCTAGCAACCAGTCCAGCAATTCGAAGTAGCCGCCGCTCATCATGAGCTCGAGACCAATCTTGTAAAACGTGATGGCGTCACCGAGTTCCGTAGCAAGTTCACGCGCCCGGTCACAATCAGGTACGTCCATTGCGAATATCAGTCGGTCCTGCGATGGAATAGACTTGTCGATCACCGTTCGGCCTTTCGCTTGATGCGCCGGTTCAGGTGCCGACGGCGCATTCTATCAGGCCATGATGCGTTCGTGTTCGGCAATTGCGTAACGGTCCGTCATTCCAGCGATGTAGTCAGCAATAACACGGGCGCGGCCTGATTCGTCCTTGCGCGTCGTGGCCTGGGAAAATTGTAATGGCATTCGCTGTACATCTTCCATATACGCGGCAAACAAGTCGGAAACAATCGCCTGCACGCGCCTGGTCATCGCGAGCTTTTGCTCATGGCGATAGAGATATTCATTAAGAAATCGCTTTAGAGAGACATGCTGCTCATGGACTTCTGCCGACATGATTACGAGCGTCTTGCCTGCTTTACGTACATCGTCAATGGATTGCGGCGCAGCAGCGTCGATTGCGCGTCGCGTATTGTCGATCAGATCAGTGACTACGGTATTGATCATGCGACGGATAATCTCGTAAATTAGCCGTCGATCTTCAAGATTCGGATACCGCTCGTGCACCTCAATGTATTGTGTTTCGAAGAGCGATTGTTCCCGCAACTGCTCAAGGCTCAGCAGGCCTGCACGAAAACCATCGTCGACATCATGATTGTTGTACGCGATCGCATCAGCGAGGTTGGCAATTTGCGCCTCAAGGCTGGGGTGTTGTCGTTGCAGAAATCTCTCGCCGACATCACCGAGTAACTTGGCGTCGTGCGCCGAACAATGCTTGAGAATCCCTTCTCGCGTCTCAAATGTCAGGTTCAGGCCGGGAAAATCCGCATATTTCGACTCAAGCTCATCAACGACACGCAGCGACTGCAGGTTGTGCTCAAACCCGCCGTAGTCCCGCATGCAGGTATTTAACGTATCTTGTCCGGCGTGTCCGAATGGCGTATGCCCGATGTCGTGCGCCAGGCAGATTGCTTCCGTGAGCGGCTCACTAAGCTGCAGTGCCACGGCTATTGTGCGTGCAATCTGCGCTACCTCCAGCGAATGCGTCATCCGCGTGCGGTAGAGATCGCCTTCGTGATTGACGAAGACCTGGGTCTTGTAAACGAGGCGGCGAAAGCCGGTCGAGTGAATGATGCGATCGCGATCGCGATGAAACTCGCTTCGATAGCTCGCCCTGGGTTCCTCGTAGCGTCTGCCCCGGCTTAGCGCTTCATCGGCCGCGTAAGAAGCAAGCGATACGGTCTGCATCAGCCGGCCGACTTCAGTATCTGACCCAGCAACTCCTCATCGTAGCTCGATGTTACGAATGCCGAGCCCAGCTCATTAATCAGTACGAAGCGCAGCTGATTATTGGTCACTTTTTTGTCCATGCTCATGGCGGTCAGGAATTTGTCCGCGTCTATGTGCGGAGGGGCGACCGGCAACCCGGCCTGCTCAAGCAACGCGCGCAAGCGGTCTTCGTCATCCACAGCGATGCCGCTAAGCGTGGTCGCCATCACCATGCCAGCCGCGACCGCCTCCCCATGCAACCATTCTCCATAGCCCTCGCAATTTTCGATTGCATGACCGAACGTGTGGCCAAAATTTAATATCGCACGTCGGCCCGTCTCACGTTCGTCTGCGCTGACAATTTCCGCCTTGAGTTCACATGAGCGCAGAATTGCCGTCGCGAGCGCCTCCGGTTCACGGCTAAGCAGCGCCTCGATATTGTCCTCGAGCCACGCGAAGAATTCGACATCGGCGATCACCCCGTACTTGATGACCTCTGCGAGGCCCGCTTTGAGTTCGCGATCCGGTAGCCGCTCGAGGGTATCGGTATCGATAAGCACGATCTGTGGCTGGTGAAATGCGCCAATCAGATTTTTTCCCTTCGCGTGATTGACGCCCGTCTTACCACCGACCGCAGAATCGACTTGTGCAAGCAACGTTGTCGGCACTTGAATGAAGTTGATGCCGCGCATGTAACACGCGGCGGCAAAACCCGCGATATCACCTACAACACCACCGCCTAGCGCAACAATCGTCGCGTCCCTGTTGGCGCCGGTGCTAACGAGCCGGTCGAGGATTGATTCGACGGTTGCTACTGTCTTGAATTTTTCGCCATCAGGCAGGTAAATCGATTCGACGTTTTTACCCGCAAGATTCACGATCACCGCATCAAGAAAAAGCGGTGCAACCGTTTCGTTAGTGACGACGAGGCAGTCGCTGCCCGAAACGTATTCGGCCAGGTCAAATGCGCCGCCTAATAGCCCGCTGCCGATGACGATCGGATAGCTGCGCTTGCCAAGTTCGACGGTAATTGTGCGGGTCGCTGACATGCACGATAGATTACCCTAGTAGGAGCCCACCGTATCGTGGCCACCCGCCAATCTTCGTGAGGTCGGTGGGAGGGATGTTTTTTGCCGGAAATAAAGCGCAGCGCAGTAAGCCATTCCGGCAAGGAATGTCCGGACTGCCGGCCATGCACCAGTCAAGGCAGGACGCCGAGCGAGGTTAAGCGCGAGCAAATACCCGGTGCCGTGGCGAATCAGAGCCTTTCTAATATCTCGTTGGCGACGGCTTTGACCTTGCGGCCGTCCGTCTCGACGGTCAGGTCCGCAATCTCGCGATACAGTGGATCACGTATGGCCATTAGATCATTGAGAATTTGTTCGCGATCACCGTTCTCGAGCAACGGTCTCTCGCGACCTCTTTGCGTTCGAGCGAGTTGTTGCTCGACAGTTGTGTAGAGATATACGACGAACCCGCGAGCGCCCAGGTGACTGCGGTTTTGCGGATCAACGACGGCCCCGCCACCGGTCGCGAGAATGATACCTTCCATGGCCGAAAGATCGTCTATGGCTTTAGCTTCGCGCTTACGGAATCCATCTTCGCCTTCCTTCTCAAAAATAAACGAGATATCGACGCCTGTCCGCGACTCGATCTCGTCATCGCTATCGACGAATGACAAGTGCAGCATGCGTGCAAGCTGCCGGCCGACGGCCGACTTGCCGGCGCCCATCGGGCCAATCAGAAACAGGTTCTGCGGATGTTTCATTTCGAGGACAGTTTGATTAATTGCAACAATTGGAAATCCTGTGCGTAAAGTAGGGAGAATCCAGTAAGCCGTCCCCAAATATGAGAAAGCCAACCCGAAGGTTGGCTTTCGTCCTCGGAAATATGAGATAGATACCCAGGGTAAAGTCCCTTATTTCCTTAGTAAATGTTCGTACCCTGTTTAAGAATTCGCGGTGTCACGAATATCAGGAGTTCGGCCTTATTGTGGACAACTTTCTTGCTGCGGAACAGATAGCCAAGCGCGGGAAGATCGCCGAGAAATGGCACCTTACTGATAGTCTCGCGGCGTTCCGTTTCGTAAATGCCGCCCAGCACTACCGTTTGTCCGTCCGCAACGAGCACCTGCGTCTCAATAGATCGGGTATCGATACTCGGTACCGTACCACCGAGTCCGCCCGTCGAAATGATCTGACCGACGCTGTCTTTGTGAACCTTGAGATCCATGATTATGTTGTTATCCGGCGTAATCTGTGGCGTAACGATCAAGCTTAGTACCGCTTTCTTGAACTGAACCGTCGTTGCCCCGGAAGACGATGACTGTTGATAGGGTATTTCAACGCCTTGCTCGATACGAGCTTCCCTCTGGTTAGCCGTGATAACTCGCGGCGTCGAGATGATTTCGCCCCGACCCTCGGCTTCAAGCGCCGTCAATTCG
>JADFKA010000015.1:0-330 GCA_022565135.1 Pseudomonadota bacterium | reverse complement strand
GAGATAGGTACATTGACGTTGTAACGATTATTAAGGCTCGGCAAATTGATCGGGAAAATTGTGCCATTGGCCGGGTCTGCGAGGTTATCGAGTACCGAACCAATCATGGTGTCGGTACCAATACCGGTGCCTGAAATAACCGTCACTCCGTCGTTGCTGTTCTCGTTAAATGCCGTCACGCCAAAGCGAACACCCAGGTCGCGGCTGAAATCGTCATTCACGACGACAATACGTGATTCAATCAATACCTGTTTGATTGGAACATCCAGCGTCCGCACCATGCGTCGAATATCCTGCAGGCTCTCCGCCGTGTCTTGTATAAGCAGTGTA
>JADFKA010000014.1 GCA_022565135.1 Pseudomonadota bacterium | reverse complement strand
CAGCTGTGACACTTCCCGCCCCAGGCGCAGACGCGTCTGCCGTTCTTGCGTCGGTGAGTACGCCACCGACAGGTTCGGTTTGAGGAATTTGAAACTACGCTTATTCGTCGCATCGCCAGATTGGCTGATCGTGGACGATTCACCACCTATGCTGTAGCCGATCTCAAGAGCACCACGATACCAAGTATCGCCCAGCAGAAACTCGAATCGGTTTTCTTCGACACGGGTATTGGCACCGGGCACGGGAACGATGACCGGCCCTGATCCCGTGTCGACGGTTTGCACGAGTTCGGCGTCGATGACATTGCGCGCCACCTCGATGTCAAAATTGATAGCATGATTTTCCCAGCCGGCCCAGTCGAATTCCAGACGCGAAATGCCCTCCGACTGAACAATATTGCTGTCGGCAAAACGAATAAACTCCAGCGCTCCAGCACTATCGACTCGATTTTGGGTCGACGTCCCATCCTCCTCCTCGCGGGTATAAATAAAGATCGCCTTTGCGAGCAGGTTTGAACCAAAGTTGCGTTCGGCGTCAGCACCAATTTCGAACTCTTGCTCGTCGCCGGTATCAACGAAGAAATCATCGCTCTGCGGATCCGGGGCCTCTGGCGCAACCACTGAGTTCAGGCTTTCCTCAAATTCGAAGGTGCCGAAGCGGGTATTGACGGTGATCAGCGTCTCGCCAATCCAGGTCAGCATGTTGAGGTTGACGTTACTCAAATCGCCCCGCCTGAGGTCGTCTTCGAGGCGCGCTTCAAGCAGCGTGCCCGACGGATCATAGATGTCCTCAACGCCAGACTCGCTCGAACGAAAACGCCGATAAACGAGGCCAGCATTGTATTCGAGCGATTTCCAGGTATCCGACAATGACACGCTGCCACGCACGGTCAACGGACTGAGGTCAAAGGTCTTGCGTGTAGCCAGGTCCCACCGAACCGTCGCAGGAATATCTTCGCGCAAAATAACGCTTATGACCGACGACTGAGAACGCAGGTCAATGCCGCGCACCCGGCCACGAATCAAGTCAATGCGTTCGACCTGGCTCGCCGGGATCCGCTCCAGGATCGTTGATGCCGTGTCTTGCTTGGCGCTCGGATAGCGATCGTTGATCAGGACGTTGCCCGATGCCGCGCCGAACCCGCGTTTGTCCTCGCCGTCGTCAAGTTGAAATCCCGGTAAACGTCGCACCATTTCGAGTGCCGTTACAGGGTGATAAAGGGCGAAGAATTCGGCATCGTACGCAACGACGTCCTGCAAACTCTCAACCTCGGGTGCGCCCGCGTCCAAGTCGCCGGACTCCTGGGCGTGCAGTGCAGGCGACGCACAGCATAGTGCTGCGAAGGCCGTGAATATTGCCGACCCTGCGCTTAAGTTGCTTCTGCATTCCATTTAGCATCGCAGTGTGCGCAAACAACCCGCTGCAATCAAACTCTCTGTAACATGTGAATTGGTTTATCGTGAAACAAACGTCTCTGCTAAAATAGTCGCTTGATGGAATTACTCACATTACTTTTGTTTGGTTGCCTGATCGGCATGCAACATGCGCTTGACGCGGATCACCTTGCCGCCGTCGCCGCGCTCAGCGAAAAACACAGCTCGAGACGGGCGCTTATACTTCGAGGGGGCGTCTGGGGCCTGGGTCATACGATCACCCTGTTGACGATATGCGGTGTGCTGTTACTGCTCGGCGAATCAATTCCGGCTCGCACAGAAGTGTTCCTCGAGCTCACAGTCGGCGCTATGATCATTTTGCTAGGCGCCAACGTGCTGTACAAGGTGTGGCACAAGCGTCCGCATTTCCATATGCACCATCATCGTGACGGTATTCCGCATATGCACATGCACACGCATACCGGGGAAAATGTGGCGCACAAAGAAAGCTCTCACGAGCACAGGCACCACAATCTGGGTCTCGGACGCGCGCTGCTCGTCGGCATGATGCATGGGGCGGCCGGTTCCGCCGGTCTGCTGATTCTCGCGGCTGCAGCGGACTCGATACCGCAGGCCGGAGCGTACGTCATCGCCTTCGGCGCAGGCTCGATCATCGGTATGGCCGCGCTGTCGTTCATCGTATCTTTCCCACTGCGCCGAGTGGAGCGCTGCGCGAACTGGGTCAATACAGCCGCCCACGTCAGTATTGGCTGTGCCGCAATCATCATCGGTGGCAATTTAGTAGGGCACAGCTGGAGCGTTCTTTGAGCGTGACGCTGATCGGCGAACCCTTCGTGTATACGAAACAGAAACAGTAATGGAGTGTTGTTACGATGTGCGGTGATCTTGACGAACAGGAATGGATTGACGACGAGCTTTTTGAGCGTTTCATCGAACTGACGCAGCGCTTCGGTGTCCTTGCGGAATCCAACGCCAACGGTGGACCCTCGCAACTCGACTCCGAGGATGCGCGCAAAAAATACATGGACGATCTTTTCAAGGCCGGTCTTACGCGCTGTCTAAACGATGCCGCTAGCTTGCCGAATGGTGAGCGCATGGATGCCGTCGCCGGCCAGGCAATCGTCTTCGCACGACTCGCGGGATTTCTGACCGCACTGTTCCCGCCAGAGGCGGATTTATTTCGAACCGTCACGGGTGCGGTCTTCGACGGCCACAGCGAACCCGCTACTCTGCGCTGAACGCTGCAAGTCCTCGTGACAGATGCTCGGCAGGCAGACCAGAGCCGCTGGCTCGACCTGATCAAAGAGAGTTTCGGCAAGTCGTTCTGGATTTTTGTTGGGGTTGCGGCCGGCACAGCCACCCTGTGTTACATCGCGCTGGGTCCGGATACGTTCGCGAGTGTCATTGCCCGTGACCGCGTACTGCTCACAGGTTTGTTACCGCGGGTCGCCGCTGCGCAGATCCTCGCCGGCTTTGTCTGGGTGCTTCTGCCACGCGATCGCATGTCAGCATTTATGCAGCGCAATCGTGGCAAACGCGGCCTCATATTCGCAGCAGCGGCTGGTGCCATTACGCCGGGCGGGCCGGCGTCGGCGTTTCCGTTCCTGCTAATCCTCGCGGGCACCGGTGCCGATCGTGGCATCCTCGTTAGCTACATAAGCGGCTGGGCGCTGCTCGGCATACAGCGTGTCATTGTCTGGGACATTCCGTTCATGGGCATCGAGTTCTCGATGTTTCGCCTGTTGATCAGCATTCCACTACCGATCATCGCCGGCATGGTCGCGCGGCGCCTGGCATTCATGGTGCCGCCGGAAAGCGGCCCGCCACCAAATGACGGCAATCCATGAATAGCGCCGGTGCGGTAATTCTCTACAGTGGTGCTGTCGTCCTCGGCGGCATTGCTCTGGCGCGACGCGACGACAGTTTCCGCCTTGGCCTTGTGCGCGCCGTGCATCAGGTTGTGATTATTTTGCCGCGCATGATCTTCGCGCTGATCGCGGCCAGTTTCATTGTGACGCTGATTCCGACTGAGATTATCGTGGCTTATCTCGGCCCTGAAGCCGGTATCAAGGGCATCCTGATCGGCTCACTGACCGGCCTCATCGTGCCGTCGGGGGGGGCTGTCGCATTCGCAATCGCGGCCACGTTTGCTTTCGAAGGAGCATCGGCACCAGCGCTCGTGTCTTTCCTCACGGGTTGGAGCGTCTTTGCCGCACACCGCGTCGTCATTTTTGAGTTACCGTTGCTCGGCGCACAATTTGTGCGCCTGCGTTTGCTCTCGGTCATACCACTGCCACTTATTGCTGGCGCGATTGCGATGTTCGCAACCAGTGCTTGAATGCCCGCTGTGGCCGTTACACGGGAAATCAATCTCGGCAGGGGGTTACGCTATAATCGGCGCTTGCCTTGCAGCGAAGTGCAGATAAACGACCCGGAGCACGGACATTGAACGACTCACAATCTGATCAGACGAAAACCGAGGCCAAAGAAGTTACCTGGGAACGGTGGCAGAAGAAGCGCACATTCGTGCGTGCCCTCGAGGGCACCTACGGTGAATTGAAAGAAGAGCTATTTACGCAGCCACGCATTTATCACACGCGTGATATGAAGTGGAAAGGCGGCCCGCAAAATTTCGGCAAGAAAGTGATCAATCCGCAGGCCGTGCGCATTGCACAATCCATCGAGGCGCACGTCGACGCTTACGCCCCTGGCGGCCACGGCCAAAAACATGGGCACATGAACAGCGCCGTCTTTTTTGTACTCAAAGGCAAGGGACACGATATACATGACGGCAAACGTATCGACTGGGAAGCGGGTGATGCGATGATTGTCGAGAACGGCTGCGTGCACCAGCACTTCTCGGACGATCCCGACGGTGAATCGATTGTACTGATCATGAAAGCCAAACCTTTATTCCTGTTCATGCACCTGATCTTCCAGAAGATGGTTGAGTACCCGCCCAAGGAACCCGTGCCGGGGCACGAGAATTACTCACCGCCTGATTCGCTGTAAGGGGAATGCAATGAGCAACGCTGCACCTTTTGTCGACGACATCGAGCGCTCCCGGGCGAAGACCGACATTACAGCCGACTTTTATGCCGAAGCGCTGGAAGCCTCCAAGCAGTTTCGCGCCGAGTACAAGGAACGTAATAAAGCTATCAAAGCGAAAGACATGCCGATGGAACGCACCGCGGACGGTCTGATCAAGCACATCATCAACGAAGGCATGAACACGACCGAGTGCTGTATCGATATCTACATGCAATTCATCGAAGCAGGCAAAGCCACCGGTACGAGCCGGCACCTGACCGAAGAAGTGGCCTTCGTTATCGAAGGCGAAGGGTACGACCTGCACTGGGACGTTCAATTCCACTGCGCCGACGAATTCATCTGGGAATGGGACGCCGAACCAAAGAAATTCGAGTGGGGCCCGGGCGACTTCATTTACATTCCGCCGTACTGCGCACACAAACGCTTCAATTCCGGATCGGATGGCGAGGCGCGCGTAGTGGTCGTCAACAGCCGCATGATGAAGGCGATCGGTTTCGACTGGTTTGATCAACTCGAACCTGCCGCAGGTTTCGAGGACCTTTGGGTACCGCCGGATAACTAACCGAAGTCGATATCTGATGCGACACGCCCTCATTCGCTCGTTGGCTTTGATACTTCTGGTCGCGTGCTCACAGGAAACGACGGACGACGCAGACTTTTACTACGCCAAAAATATCTCGTATATCGTCGCGACGGATCCAGGTGGCGGCTTCGACGCCTACGCACGACTTATCGGTAAATACCTGAAGAAAAACCTCGCAGCGGACAACGTCATTATTCGCAATACTCCGGGTGCAGGGCACCTGGTCGGTGCAATTACGTTGTTTCGCTCAAAACCAGACGGGCTGACGATCGGCACGTTCAATATGGGCCTGATCTATGGGCAGATCGTCGGCAAGCCTGTGCATACCTTTGATCTGCGCGAATTCGAGTGGATCGGTAAGGCGTCCGGCGAGCCGCGTTCGATCGTCGTATCGAACGATTGCGCGATCAAGAACATGGAGGACCTGATGGCCGCCGAAGAGCCCGTCAAATTTGGTTCCGCCGGACTCGGGTCAGCATCGTTCAGCGATACGATGCTGTTGGCCACTGCGCTCGACCTTAATGTCGACGTCATTCCGGGTTTCGAAGGGACCGAAGGCGAGATGTCGATGATGCGCGGCGAGATCTGTGCCATCCTCGGCTCGACGAGTTCGTTTACGCAATTTATTGAATCGGGCTATGGTTCGCTGATTCTGACCATTGGCGGAAACATTGACGGCATACCAAACGCGATGGACTTCGTCGAGACGGAGCAAGCCCGGCGCCTCGTAGCGATCATTGAAACGCTGGCACAACTCGGCCGAGTCACCGCGGCGCCCCCGGGCACACCGAAAGATCGAGTCGAATCGCTGCGCGCGGCGTACAAGGCATCGCTCGAAGATCCCGACTTAGTAGCAGAAGCAAATACGATGGGGCGACCAATCGAGCCGGCCTACGGCGAGGAGGTTTATCAGCTCGTGGTCAGCGCGCTCGATCAGACCCCCGAAATTGTTGCAATGATAAAGAAAGCAATCGACGGCGCACAGTAAACAACTGCAGGGGGCGATTTGGACCTATCCGGAATCTTCGGCGCGTTACTGACGATCGTCGGTTCGCCCTACCACATGTCCTTACTGCTGCTCGCCGTGCCGATCGGCATGTTCTTTGGCGCTATCCCGGGGCTCGGGGGCAAACTCGGCGTCGTGCTTGTCATCCCATTCGTGTTCGGCATGGACGCGACCGCTGGCGCCCTGTTCCTGATCGCGATGCACGCGGTGGTGCACACGGGTGGCTCTGTACCAAGCATCCTGTTTGGCGTACCCGGCACCGGACCTGACGCGGCAACGATCGTCGACGGACTGCCAATGACACGCAAAGGCGAAGCCGGTCGCGCGCTCGGCGCTGCATTCGGCGCATCAGGTTTCGGCGGTGTGATCGGTGGCCTGTTCATTCTGGCGCTACTACCACTGCTGAGGCCGATCGTATTGCAGTTCAGTCCGGCCGAGTTCTTTCTGCTCGCTTTGTTCGGCATCACACTGATCGCAATGCTCTCTGGGGAATCCCTCGTGAAGGGTCTGATGGTCGGTTTCTTCGGCTTGATGATGGCCTTCGTCAATCTCGACCCGCAGACCGGCACCCAGCGTTATACCTTCGACCTGCTATTCCTTTGGGACGGTATCGACATTATCGCCGCCGTGCTCGGCATATTCGCAATTCCCGAGATGATTGCGCTCGGAGCAGCCGGCGGCGCCATGGCAAAGGTCGACAAAGCGACTGCGCGTCATGGCCGCGCCGACGTCTTGCGTGGCATTGGCGATGTGTTCCGCCACTGGCGCTTAAGTATCCGTACGTCATTGATCGGCGCCTTCATCGGCATGATCCCGGGCCTGGGTGGCGATGCGGCCTCGTGGATCTGTTACGGCCACGCCGTGCAGTCGTCGAAAACCCCCGAGCGATTTGGCAAAGGCGCCGTAGAGGGCGTCATCGCCCCCGAAACCGCGAACAACTCCAAGGAAGGCGGCTCGCTGCTGCCGACACTGTTTTTTGCGGTGCCCGGCTCCTCGGGCATGGCAATTCTGCTCGGTGCCTTCGTGATGCTCGGCATCCAGCCGGGGCCGGCAATCGCATTGACGGGTATGGAAATTGTCTGGATCCTGATCTGGGGTCTGATGCTCGCCAATATCCTCGCCGTCATCATGTTTATCATCGTTGCGCCCGCGCTCGGCTATCTGAGTTACGTACGCGGGAACCTGCTGATACCGTTCGTGCTGATCCTCACCTTTCTCGGCGCGTTCCTGGCCGTCCGAGCCTGGGAGAACATGGTATTGCTCGCCGCACTCGGCACGATCGGCTATTTCCTGAAGAAATACGACTGGCCGCGGCCACCATTCGTCATCGGCCTAATTCTCGGGCCGATCGCCGAAGACTCGTACCACAAGGCGATGTCGCTTTGGGGCCCGGCGTTCCTGTTGCGTCCCGGGGCACTGATCATGATCGGCCTGATCGTCCTGAGCATAGGTTTCTATGTGTACCGACAGGTAACGAATCGGCATAAATCGATCTGGCTGAGTGAAGATGACCATTAAGGCGATACTAAACGGCCGCGTCGGCACAGCGCTCGTCATGCTGCTGATCTTCCTGTCGATGAGCCTGATGGCGCTCGGCTTCACAGATAAGGCCCGCCTGATGCCGCTGCTGGTCGGCATACCTGGAATACTGCTCGGGATCGTGCAGCTCACCAGCGAGATACGGCAATCGGCGCGGCGATCGGCCGACGAAGTGGACAGCGATGCGTTAAGCAAGGCTGAGCGCAACATGTTTCTGTGGATATTCATTTTCTTCTTCGGGCTGCTCGGTTTTGGCTTCACCTATGCAGCGCCAATAGTCGTATTTGCGTTCATGTACGCCGGCAAGAAGGAGTCGCTGCTCGTTGCATTGATTGGCGCCGCGGGCACATGGGCGGTGCTGTTTGGTTTCTTCGAGCAGGTCATGCAGATACCTCTGTTTAAGGGCCTCATCGTCGAATGGTTGCTGAGTTAAAAAACCTCCAGGATATAAAGTGACATGGACAGGAATTTTACGATTAACGTCGACGGCCGTGATCATACGATCAGGGTCGACCCGAGGATGCCGCTTCTCTATGCGCTACGTAACGAGCTCGGCAAGAAAGGGCCGAAATTCGGTTGTGGCCTGGCACAGTGCGGTGCCTGTACCGTCATCCTCGATGGTGTCGCGATTCGCTCCTGCGTCATGCCCGTCGCGGCCGTGAAAGGCAAAGTACGTACGCTCGATGGTCTAAGCAAGAACGGCAAGACGCACCCCGTGCAGCAGGCATTTATCGACGAAGAAGCAGGGCAGTGCGAATATTGCATCAGCGGCTGGATCATGACTGCAACGGCGTTTCTCGAGAAGGATCCGAATCGCAGCGACGAGGAAATTCGTGCGGCACTTGCCGGCCTCAAGTGTCGTTGCGGCACGCACATGTCAATCCTGCGAGCAATCCGGCGCGCGGCCGACGAGATGGCGTCATGAACCAGCCAACTATTGCTCGCCGCGATCTGCTCAAAGGCGCAGCGGCACTCGTGGTCGCCGTTACCGTGCCGCCAATCTCGCTGCTGACAACGGCCAGAGCCAAAACAATCCACGTTGCGCGCACTCTTAATCCAGCTCAGCTCGACACCTGGCTTGCGATCGCCGCCGACGGCACGATTACCGGTTACTGGGGCAAGATGGATATGGGCCAGGGGGTCGATACGGCAATTGCGCAGATCATTGCTGAGGAACTCGACGTCGACGTCGACAACGTGAACATCATTGCCGCCGACTCGGCACTTTGCGCCGACCAGGGGGGTGCCAGCGGCTCGACCGGCGTTAGCCGCTCCGGCGCCGCTTTCCGCGCGGCGGCCGCCGAAGCCCGACTCGTCCTCTGCGAAAAAGCATCGGCAGAATTTGCAGTCCCTATGGACAAGCTGGAGGTCGCCGACGGTGTTGTGCGAGTGACAGGAGATGCGTCGAGGTCGGTCAGTTACGCCGAGCTCGTCGCCGATCGCATGTTCGACTCGCCGATTGCCTGGAATGGTGAGTATGGCAATAGTCTTGCTCTGACATCGCGCGCGAAGTCCAAAGACCCGAAAGACTACACAGTCGTCGGCACGTCGGTACGGCGCAAGGACATAGCAGGAAAGATTCTGGCGACAACCGAGTTCCTGCATGACGTGCGGGTGCCAGGAATGCTGCACGGTCGGATGGTGCGACCCTCTGTCGCGGGCGCAAGTGTCGTGAGCGTCGACAGAACATCGATCAGTGGCATCTCGAATGTGCAGGTTATCGTCGAAAATGATTTCGTCGGCGTAGTAGCAACGAAGGAATGGGACGCAATCCAGGCTGCGAAAAAGCTCGAAGTAAAATGGGATGAAAGCGATGTCGGCTTTCCGACGACCTCGGATGAACTGTTCGACTGGATACGTGCGGCCACACCGGGCAAGTCGGAGATTGATGAAGACATTGGTGATGTCGATGCGGCGATCGCAGGTTCTGCGAAAACCATAACGGCCGAATTCGAGTGGCCATTCCAAAGCCACGCACGTATGGCCGGGGCCGCGTCGGTCGCCGACGTGCGCAACGGCGAAGCCATCGTCTGGACCGATTCGCAGAAGCCGTACGACACGGGCAAAGGCGCGAAAAAATTGCTCGAGACGCCAATCGGCAACCGCCGCCGTGGCGGGGCAAAATACACGGTACGCAGTATCTGGAAGCCGGGTCCGGGCTCGTACGGTCGCTCCGACGCGGGCGACGGCGCAATGGACGCCGTGTTGTTGTCCGAGGCAGTTGGCGCTCCGGTGCGCGTGCAGTGGATGCGTCATGAAGGTCACGCCTGGGACCCCAAAGGTCCTGCGTCGGTCATTACCTGCCGTGCCGGCCTCGATGACGCCGGCGAAGTCATCGGATATCATTTTCACGTGAAGGGTTTCTCCCGGGCAGACATGAACTCTCGCGAGAACGACCCGAGCGAAGTGCTGGCCGGACATTTAGTGGGTCACGCGAGCACACCGGCCTGGCGCATGCAGACGCCCGCCGAGTCGTATCGCTTCGACAACAAGCGCTATAGCTGGGATGCGTTGCCACCACTGCGGAAGCAGGCCTCGCCATTGCGCACGGCCCACTTCCGCGATCCATACGGCCCGGAAGTACATTTCGCATCCGAATCGTTCATCGACGAGCTTGCTTATGCAAGCGGTGAGGATCCACTCGCGTTTCGATTGGCACGCGTCACCGACGAGCGCGATGCTGCGGTACTTGAGGCTGCAGCCGAACTCGCAAGATGGGAGCCACACACTGGGCCACGAAAACGCCGCGATGCAGACGGCACAATGATCGGGCAGGGTATCGCTTACGCGCAACGCAACGGCTCGGTCAATGCGGTTGTCGGCGAGGTCGAAGTGAATCCCGAAACGGGACGTATCTGGGTGCGGCGCATGTACGTCGGCGCCGATCACGGCCTCATCGTCAATCCATTTACGCTCGATCGCACGATCGAAGGCAACTTGTTGCAGTCCACAAGCCGTACATTGTTTGAAGAAGTGAAGTTCGATCGCTACATGGTCACAACTGACGACTGGTTGTCCTACCCGATACTTGACGTGGCGGACGCGCCCCTCGAGATCAAGATCAAACAGATCAATCGCCCCGAACTCGAACCGCGTGGCGCCGGCGAGCCGACGACGCGTGTGGTTCCAGCCGCCATCGCGAATGCATTTTTCGACGCCACGGGGATCCGGCTACGGCGAGTACCGTTTACGCCCGAGCGTGTACTTGCCGCTCTGCAGGCGCACTAGACCGCGGCAAACACAGTTTGCTGCAGTTAGAAGCGCGCGTTGATCCAGTTCGCGACGTAGTCGAAGTAGTGAGTCACCGAATTGTCGTAGCGCCCGTCGTATTCCTCGCCCGACGGCATGCACTGCGTACATGGCGTGATGCCATGGACCGCTCCTTCGATAACCACAAAGTCCTTGTCCTTGCTGGCAGCGAGCTCGTAAGTAATCTCGGTATTACGCAGAAAGTAATGCCCGCCCATTGCCGTGATCAGCACGGGCACCGAGATGTGCTGCACATTGCAGACAGTGGAATTGTTGCTCGAACACCAGTCGATCTCGGTCATCGCCTGTGTCGAGCGTATCGCGCGGGTGCTAAGGAATGAGCGTAGGGTCAGCATGCGCGTTCCGTCACCAAAGGATGCATTTTCTTCGGGTGACGAGCTGACTGGTCGCACGCTTTCGACGATGCAGCAGTCGTCTATCGTGCCGTCATTTCTGATCATTTTCCTTGGCCTGATTGTGCTGTGATCGATACTCGGATCGAGCCGCATCAACCTGGCGTTGTCGCTGCGCGGAATAATGAATGCGTCGTCATCCGGATAGCGGTACGTGCCGTTCTCTATGTCCTTCATTCGCTCGAGTGCTATGTCGATCAAGCGATTCATGCGTGCCGACTGCGCCCGGAAATATTTTTCCTTGAATGCTGCGCCGTAATTCGACGCGCCGTTCGGATTGAATCCGTTTTCAGACTTAAATGGGTCAAGTGAGGAGTCGAGTTTTGGTTCGGCGTTCGATGCCATGATGTCGGCATCATTAGTGACAGCAGGACTCAGGCTGCGCAGCGCATTCGCACCATTGCCGAGATGCGCATCGCGGAAAACAATGCCGTCGGCAAGCGGCAAGTCTGCCAATCCATCCGGGCACTTCGTCAGCTTGTGTTCCTGCTGACAAAACTCGATACCGTTTTCGGCGACGGCCTGATAGAAACTCATCGTCGGGCCACCGCCACTACCGCCCATCAGGATGACGGTGTCAATGCCCGGAATATTTCGGACGTACTCTATGCCTTGCTTCACATCGAGCGCGTTGTTTTCCCATGGCGCGCACTTCGCCTCGTTATTCTGGCAGCGTGGATTCATACCCAGGATGACAAAGCCACGGTTCGCCATTTCCCGCATTGAAATATGCGCAAGACGATTCTCGGTTCGATGCATATTGACAACCGCGATGTGCGGTTTGGAATGCACTTCCGGATCCGGGAAGTAGATCGCGCCCATCGTCGCGGCGGGCGAGAACTGGATGTATTCGGGCGGCGGTAACTCAGCCCGGGACGTCGGCGCCCCCAAAATGATGAGCAGCAGTAGTGGGAGCGGCATCTTGCCGCGAGTCCTGTTGGGCCTGGAAGGCCCTCCCACATGAATGACTCCCATGATCATTCCCCTTCGAGCACGATCCCGCCCACATTACCGACACCGTGAAAATATCCAGCACCCTTTACCTGCAGGTATCGCGTCCTTTCGTTCGGTCGCGCCCGATTGTCGTGATACTCATTGGCCTCGACGATAAACAGATCGCCCTTTTGCCAATTCACGCGACGCAGTGGTTCCCCCTCGCGTCGCATGTTGCTGTAACCCTTTCCGTCCAGAACGACATAGATAACCTCCCAGGGGTGATGATGCAGGTGTGCCTGCTCATCGGTGAATTCCTCCCCGTCTTTTTCCCTGACTTCCATCTCAAGCACGTGGTTTCCGGCGAGATCTCCTTCCGGGGCGATCGTAATCCCCCATGCGCCCTGACGCCGTTGTCTCAGCTTCCTGTCGGGAAGGTCGGGCAACAGATGTCCGACTCGCATCCGAACGACCAACGAGCCTTCGAATCCGCCTTCCGGCGTGTATTCGGGTTGCTGCGAAATTCCTTGCTCCCAACGTTCGCTAAAAACGAAGTCACTACTGGATAAGAATTCGTGACCGGGAAATATATTTTGCGTAATTGGGGCGGTCGTAATCGAAAGATAGCGGGCCGCAACATCGGCAGACGGATTGAAGTGCTGGTGCCAGGTATTAAGGCTCGGCGAAAGCAGGTCTCCGGCATCCCAATCGTAACGGTGCAGGCTGTCTTCCGTTTGCACCCACATGTTCGTGTAACCGCTACCAGAAACAACATAAATAATTTCTTCCGCCAGATGCCGGTGTGCTGGCAACCGGCCGCCCGGTGGGATTTCGATCAGCGTTGCATCGACTTGATGCAGGCGGCCGACGCCGATCCGAGCCGTCCGCACACCCAATTCGTCATCCAGGATTAACGGGTAGTCAGCGAGCCTGATGATGTCGTCCGGGGATGACATTTCCTGACCGTGCAGAACCGGGAGTCCCGGCAGGAAAAGAATCACTGCCAAAACAATTGCTATTCGCCGAGAAAATTTCATTACCGTTCTCCTTTGCGGCGTATTCTAGACCACGCCCAATGCTAACGTTTGCAATCAATTCCGTACCGTATAGTTCCAACAGATGACACTTTTCATTAACAACGACGTCGTCTCGCAAGTGTTGACGATGGAAGACACGATTGTGGCGCTCGAGCAATCTTATCGCGACATTGCAACGGGCGTGGCTGTATGCCGGCCACGCATTGACATTCGTATTCCAACCGACGATGCATCAAAAACATACCAATTCGGCAGCATGGAGGGCGGCTCA